>CAYSQZ010000011.1:0-47774 GCA_964433035.1 uncultured Pirellulaceae bacterium
GGCGTAAATGGCAACAGGTCGAAGTATTCTTCGGCGATGGTGTCGCGGCGTGTTTGCAATTCTTCGGGGGTGATGTCTGGCTCCGTAATCAATCAAACATTGAGTCAACAATCAAACATTGGGTCAACACAGTTGTCGGCGGCAAACTAGCTGAACTCAATTTGAATTAGTTTGAATCAAATTGTTGTCACTCTGGATTTGTAGATTCTACATGAGATTGTCGTCAGCTTTACAATGCTGGCAACTCCACTGCAAGCCTTCCGGAGTCTTTCAAGCAAAAACACAATTCTTTTGACCCACTGGTTTTGTTCTCATCAGAATTGGTTTGCAAGTTTTTCAACTGGATTTTCTTCGGTGCTTTGGCATCTGGATTGCCTTTGATGATACCAAAGCCCAAACGGGAATTTGTTTCGTAGGCTCTGGTAAATCACATCGTCAAACAATCCGGCTGACCAATCACAGCCGTCAGACAAGAGTTGGAGAGAAAGATGGCACGCCGAAAGAATAAGAAAAAGACAACTTCATGGGTAAGTGCCTTGGTTATCGAAGCACTTGCGGTCGCCGCATTTGCGGGGCTTTTCCTACAAGCTCGCGCCCAGCGGCAGCAAGAATTCGCTGGCGAAGCCCCCACAGCAACAATTGCCGCTTGGCCCAGCATCCTGGAGCAGACACCTTTCGCAGATGTTGTTTCGCACGCAAACAGCATCGGTCGAGAGCCCAACTCGCGCACACAACAAAACACTGTTTTCAGCCCGGAAGCTTTCTTGAACCAGTTTTCTATTTCCAACTAGGCTTTGTCCCAAAACCGTCACAGTCGCCTTTTGCTCAGCGAAAGTAGCGCGGAACGCATCCTTTTGCAGCGGGAAGAGTGGAAACGCGCGATGCCCACGCGGTTAAACGAACCGCGTCCCTGCTCGATCAACCGCGAGGGCGTCGCCCCGCGCGTCATGTCGTAGTGACTTTTGGACAAAGCCCAGGGAAACAGGTTGAGCGATAGTAGGTCGGACACGCTTCTTACTCTTGCCCGACTCGAGCTTGCCGCCTTCTTTTTTACATCGTGGCCTGAGATATGTTAGTATGTCTCTGAAACGAGTGAGGCAGCAATTCTTCAGAAACCGAACTACCTATGAGCAGTCGATGTCGATTCTGCGGCGGTAAAATTGTCAGCGATGCAGTTAGTTGCGAGCACTGTGGAAAACAGCTCCGCAAATCGGCTGGCCCGCAACCGGTTCAACGACGAGCAACCAATCTTGAATCGTGGCAAGGCAGGACCATCCCGGCTTGGCTGATGTTCTTAGTCGTCGGATTCTTTTTGGCTTGTTTTGTCATCATGTTTCTCGACGCCGGCACCGACCCTAAACCCGCCCAACCTCCAGCTACGCCAAATCAAACAAATCAGCCAGCGGATCATCAAAACCCTGAAAAGGAAACCGAACCGCCGACTCGCTAGCAGCTTCTATTCGTCTAGGATGACAAACTTTGAACTGATAGACTTTTGAGCCGTACAGACGGTTTTGTACGACAAAAGGCTTCGAATCAAGGAAGATCAGATGCTTAACTGCTGGAACACCCGCGCGACGACGTTCGCCCAACTTTTTTCATTTGCCATCGCATTCACCGCGATGACGTTTGCCACTGGTACTGCCCATGCTCAATCGGGTGACCGATCTCAGGGGCAACAAGGACACCAAGCAACTAATCAGCAGCAAGCGCCTCGGCAAGTTCAAGTGACCCCTCAACAACGGGCCGCTCAACAAAAAGCCGCGATGGAAGCGCAAGCTCAGCAGCGTGCCGCCCAACAGGCTTACATCACCAAGCGGATCGTAAAGCCCAAAGGGTTTCCGCTTTCGGCCGAACATACCAAGTACGTCAATGATCTACTCGGATTCTGGGAGCAGAACAGCAATTCTGTAGAAAAGTACCAGTGCAATTTCCGACGATTCACTTACGATCGAGTCGTTGTCGCATGGCGAGACCCAAGCACGAAACAGCTGGCCGCGCATTCAGTCGCGATGGGAGAGATTCGGTTCGCAGCGCCAGATCGAGCACGCTACGAAACAACTCGGATCGTAGCTTTCGAAAAGCCTCCGCAAACACCCGGCGGGGAAGCTGATTACAAAGAAATCGAAGGCGATGCAGCGCTGGAGAGATGGATTTGCGACGGTAAAAAAATCTACGATTTCGATTTCGAGAACAAGCGGCTTTATGAGACCGAACTTCCCAAATCAATGCAGGGCAACGTCGCTGAAAGCCCACTGCCATTCATTTTTGGCGGGAAACGAGCAGAGGTCCTGCAAAGATACTGGGTCCGTTCAGCAACACCCAAAGGTGTCGAGAACGAGTATTGGTTGGAGCTATATCCCAAGAGGATCGAAGATGCTCGCATGTACAAAAAAATTGAGTTGGTTATTGCCAAAGAAGATTTTCTGCCCAAGGCGATGCATATGTTTGGCTCTCAGTATGATCCTTCCAAAGGGAACGAAGCCAGCCAGTACTTCACGTTTGAGAATCGCCAAGTCAATAACCAGCTGCATAAGTTTACCGACTTCGTCGGAGGATTCGTATCACCGCGTCTTCCGGGTCTGAAATGGAAGCGAGTCAAGCGACAGCTTGGACAAAATCAAGCCGCTGCACCTCCGGAACTTAAAGTCCCCAACGGTCAAGCACCTGCCGATCCGGCAAAGCTTCGGTAGCCGTACTGAGATCTAGAACTCTAAATTGGCTTGGTTTTCGGGTAATCCGCAGTGATGTGCGTCGGTAGGCGCACTAATGGTAACCCGAAGCGTAAGCGAGGTAGAAGCGGCAACTTACTTCGTCCTCGCTCACGCGTCGGGTTTCCATTTGAATAGAAGCGATGACGAATGATCGACACGGTTGAATTGATGGAACTACTTACCTTCGTACGCTGAAATAGCCAATCGCTATTCCAACTAACAGCCCAATCCCGTGGGCCCAGTTAGCCACCGAGCCAACTGGATTGATGTCCTGAGGAAGCATACAAAGAAACAGCCAGCCAATCAGGATCATCACAGTCGACTGTGGAATTTTGAAACCGAACGAACGATCAAACACAGACTTCATCCACACGAAACCAAATAAGCCATAGACAACGCCGGACATTCCCCCGAGCGCTGTAATCAACAGGCCAGTTTCAAGGTGCATTGGTTGAGTTCCGCCGATCGCATCGGGAACAAGACATTGGACAAGGTTTGGCAAAGCAGCAGAAGCTAAACAGATCAAACCGAACTTAAGTGTTCCATATCTGTTTTCAATCAAACTCCCAAATTGAAAAAACATGTAGAGATTAAACAGGATATGCATGATTCCATAATGAATAAAAACCGGCGTAATCACGCGCCAAATCTCTCCTCGTTTGATACTCGCCAATCGAACGCCCAATGCGTCGAGGTCACCATCATTGCTCTCCAAAACCGTCCGTGAATCCGGGGCTGGAACTGAGACAAATTGCAACGCCTGAAAAACCGGGTGATCTTTCCGCGCCTCACCGAACTCGGTGCTCAGTGCCACCAGCCCGCAAATTACCATCAAAGCCAAAGTTAGAGGCTGACGCCGATTGGTACCTTTGGATTGAACTTTGACAATTCGCCTTTGAATCTGCTGTCGCTTCTTCTCCTCCGCCTTGGCAATAATCTTGGCTTGGCGAACCGAGCTGGAGTACTTCTGGTCACCCGGGTTCTCAACGAACTCCTGGAAATCCGCGTATGCCGCTTTGAAATGGTCTTCGTCCTTAACCCAGATTTCGCAACCACCGCCAGATTCATGATCGAAATGGCTTTCGACGCCTTTGACAAGCAAGTACGACGAAAAAAGTGTCGCCTGTTCTTTGTCCTTCAACTCGCCAAGCAATCTCATAGATCAAACCAAATATGCGTTGTCGGTAAAAAACTCAGCCCGAACTGCTATCACACCAGCCGATTATCGAACAATCAATAAACGATCGACGTTAACCAGTATCAGATCAACGTTAACAATATCGGACGAGCAGTATCGGACGATCCGGGGAAATTCCTGCGGACTAAGCAAAACCTTGAGTTAGCCGCATACTACCTGTTTTGACAGTTTCTGTTCCAGATATTTGCTGGCACAATCGAGGTTGCCAAAGCCAAGCGATTCCGGGAAAGTCCCACGGCAATTATCGCGTAAAGATAGTGTTGATGTCCATCGGCATTGAAAATCAATCTGAGATTATGGCTTCCTCCAGATGACAAACGACCCAACCAGCCTACCAACGCCAGAGGACGGTCTAGGTCGTCCTCCGGAAATTTCCGTGGGACCGACTTCGAGCGCTGCGCCCGACTCTCAGCTCAACGACGAATTCGCAAAACCCCAAAAGCACCCGCGAGATAAACAATCATCCGAGATACCATCCCGCTTCGAATCGCCGAAAACGAAATCTGACCAAGCCGACGATGAACTGGTCAATCAGACCAAGCAACAGATTCGAGTGTTGGTTCAGGAGATCGCTGATCTTGCCAAGTCGGACTGCTCGGTTGAAGATTTCTACGAAGGGTTTTTGACTCGAACCACTAGCGCCTTGGCTTCGGTGGGTGGAGCAATTTGGGTCCGCCAGAGCGTCGACCAACCGCTTAAGCTCCACTACCACATCAATCTCAAGAAAACCAAACTCGCCAAAGACAAAAAGGCTCAAGCTCGCCACAGCCAGATGCTGCAGAAACTGGCCGAGCAAGGCGAACCGACCCTCGTTGGCCCCGACTCAGGTTCAGCCGACCAGGACCTGGCGGGTAATCCAACCGATTCATTGTTGATCGTAGGACCGCTGAAGATTGACAACACAACAATCGGGCTCGTCGAGATCTTCCAGCGTCCAGGTGCAGGCCCCACAACCCAGCGGGGCTACTTGCGATTTCTGATGCAAATGTGCGAGATCGCCAGTGACTTTCTGCGCAACCAGAGAATCCGTTCGTTCGCCGCTCAGCAAACAATGTGGCAACAAGTCGAGCAGTTTATGCGCTTGATCCATCAAGGCCTCGACACCAAGGAGACCGTCTATACACTCGCCAATGAAGGCCGACGTCTGATCGATTGTGACCGCGTCAGCGTTGCGATGGGCAAAGGGAGAAACTGCCGAATCAAAGCTGTCAGTGGCCTGGACTCGATCGAGCGCAGGGCCGAGCAAGTCAAGAAACTCGGTGGACTCTCGGCAGCAGTGATCCGAGCGGGACAACCGCTTTGGTACACCGGTGACAACGAAGACCTGCCACCCCAAATCGAAAAGAAGTTACACTCGTATGTCGATAAGTCGCATACAAAAATGCTGGCCATCGTTCCGCTTTTCGAAACCAGTAACGACAACGCTGAAGGGACGGAGCTAGGCAGCGGCCCCAAGAAAGAGCCCAAGCCACTTGGTGCTCTGGTCATTGAACAGCTTAAGGACTCCCGAATCACCCCGGCTCTTGAAAAACGAACGGCTTTGGTGGTTGAACACGGGCAGACTGCGCTGACCAATGCCAACGAACATAACAGCATTTTTATGATGCCAGTGTGGAAAGCGATTGGGAAACTGACCAGCGCCTTTCAAGCCGGTAACCGATTTAAGACGCTTTGTGCTCTGGCGACGATGGGGTTGGTTGGGGCATTTTTGTGCTTGTTTCCGTATTCGTTTGGCTTGGGTGCAAAAGGGAGTTTGATCCCTCAGACCCAGCGACAAGTCTTCGCTCAAGCCGGTGGGACGATGGTCGAGGTCAACGTTTCAGACGCCGGAGATACCTTCGCCAAACAAGGCGACGTGCTGGCGGTACTTAAGAATACTGATATTGAACTTGAGATCAGCAAAATCACGGGGCAGATCGCACAACACAGCCAGGAGATTGTTTCCAACACGCGGATCCTCAATACGGCCAGCCGAGGACAGGAAAAACTATCGTCCGTCGAACGTCTGGAAGTCAAAAGCAATAACGACGAAGCGCAACAAGCCATCCGGAGCCTCCAAAACGAACTTAAGATCCGACTAGAGGAACAAGAGCTTCTGGAAATCCGCAGCCCCATTGATGGTGTCGTCGTCAACTGGAACATCCGTTCCAACTTGCTTAACAGACCCGTTGAACTTGGCAAGAACCTGATGACCATCGTGCCCCCGGATACGCCTTGGCAAATCGAACTCGAAATGCCTGAGCGACGATTGACGCACCTCCTCAAAGCCCAAAGAGATTCTGACCAACCGTTAAAAGTGACATTCGGATTGGTCTCCAATCCCGGCACCGAGTACGAAGGTGAAATTCTCCGTATCGATAACAAGCTTGATGTCTACTCCGACGACGGAAATTCGGCCCTGGTCCGAGTTGCATTCCCAAATGATTCAGTTGACCCTGAGCTTCTTCGCTCAGAAACTCGAGTAACTGCAAAAGTTCACTGCGGCACCCGCTCAATCGGTTATGTTATGTTCCACGAATTGATTGAGACCGTTCAATCGAGCTTCATGTTCTGGTTCTAGATAGATATCGCGGCGAAAATGGTTTACGTTTGGCTAACGCTGTTTATCGTCCTCGTAATCCTGTTTTGGGCGCTCAACCTGATCGGCTTACCCGGCAATTGGATGATTGTCGCCATTGCGCTGCTTTGGAACTTTTTTGGTCCCAACGATTATCAATTTCACTGGGCGATCTCCGTTGTCCTGGTCGTGCTGGCCATCATTGGCGAGCTGATTGAGTTTTTGACTTCCGTTCTGGGGACCAAACAGCTCGGCGGCTCTTCGCGCGGGGCGACGCTTTCGGTCATCGGTTCGATCGCCGGCGGAATGGTGGGTGCCGTTTTCGGTATTCCATTTCCAATCCCTCTGGTCGGCATGCTGATCGGCTCGATTCTGTTTGCTGGCATCGGCGCTTGGATTGGAGCAACGCTTGGGGAAAAATGGGTCGGCAAGCCGATGAAGGAAAGTCTCAAAATTGGCGGGGCAGCCTTTCTCGGACGGCTCTTGGGTACTGCCGGCAAGTTAATGGTAGGATCAACAATGGTGGTGCTGGCAATTGCAGCCCCATTTCTCCCGCTGTTAACAAACTAACTAAATGTTCAAATATCTCGATTCCTCGAACCAGAAATGTTTCACCAGCTAGGCTGCTAGCTCGTATATACTCTGATAGACAACACCAGTTAAAAATTCACGATTAAACATGACTGTCCGATGAAGCCGATTCTGAAGAGACAAGAGTCAGGCCTTGTTTTCGGTTGGTTCTTACCTCAGCGGCGAGTTGCTGGGGCTTTGCAGATTAAGTCAAACGAACGAGTAAACCAATGAAACGTTTTACTATCAATATGCTTGCCGGGTCGATGGCTTGGGCGTTGTTACTCAACTCAAATGCAGCCGCCCAATCCGGTGGTAGCTTTGCTCCTATTGAGACCAGCTCGTTTCCCCAAGGCCAGATCGTTACTCCCGTCCAGAATTTTGGCCCTACAACTCAGCTTGGGAAACAGAACTCCGGATTTAGCGGATTCAAGCATGGCGCATCCAGTCCTGCTGCCAAGCCCTCTGCATTGATCAGGAAGGACGGCTTCAATCCAACGCCGTTTAAAGTCACAGGTTCTCAATCAGCTACAAAACCTGCTCGGGGCAACCAGCAAACCAAACCGGTCTCAGCGACAAGCTCGACCCGCGTCGCTCAGGGCCGAACCTCATTCGGCGCGCCGCCAATCCGTCCGGTCCAAATGACATCTAGTGAATCTTCTGGCTCAGCCAGCCCAATTCCCGATTCGGTCGATTGCCCGATCAGCTCGGTGCACTTTATGGACGACATTTTGTTACCTGCGAGGGAACCCGGCGAAATTAAAAGCTTGAATTTCAAAGAGGGAGATTTCGTTGCAGCCGGCCAGATCATCGCACAAATCAATGACGAAAATTATCAGTTATTGCTCCAACAAGCGGACATGCAGTATCAAATCGCGTTGGACACCGCTGGCGATTCTACCTCAACCTTGGCTGCCAAAAAGAAGTTTCAAGTCGCCAGCATCGAAGCCAAGAAAACCGATCGACTCGCTGGAACCGGCTCAAAATCTGCATCCGATAAAATGATGGCTACCTACAGCAAAGAAATCGCATATTTGGAATTGCAGAAAGCCAATCACGACCGCAAAAAAGCACGTGCGGAAGCCGAACTTGCGCTCAATGAAAAACGTCAGGTTCAATCTAAAATTAATCGTCACACGCTGCGGTCCGATTTCGACGGCTACATCATCGAAATCAAGAAACACAAGCATGAGTACGTTCAGCTTGGCGAAGAAATTCTGCGCTTGGCTCGGATGGATCGTGTTTGGGTGCAGAGCGTCGTTGACACTAAAGAACTCAATGCTCATGAGTTGATGAATAAGAAAGTCACGGTGACGATCGATCTTGCCCGAGGTGAAACCGCTGAGTTCCAAGGCGTTGTCAAATTTGTTGGGCTTGAACGCCAAGGACCTGAGTTGTTGATGGTCAAAGCTGAAGTTTCCAATCGTCCAATCAACAACCACTGGATTTTGCATCCTGAAGCCGAAGTTTCAATGAAAATCCATTTGAACGATACCTCTACTTCATTTGGGCAGAACTAGAGGTCGCCTCAATTCTGTGAAATCAATGGAAACCAAAGGCTGTGATTTTGGAAACATGGCCCAACAACCAGCCGTTTTGGCGCTAGCTGGTCTGGTGGCTCACGACTCGTAGAGTCGTGCTACGTAGGACGACTCACTCTCCGAGTCGTTTCCAAACAGTCTACCAAAGCCATTCTAAGGTTGTCTCTTGGTATTAGTTCCTAAAGTAAGTGCCATTGGTCTAGCGCCCAAACGTCTAGAACGTGCATTCCAGCCAAACTGAAGAACATTGCCTGATCTCCTCGAGACTATTTGCGAAATCACCGGTTCCAGCACGTGTCAGCTTGGCGAAGTGATCCAAAGCCTCTGGAGCGGCTACGGTGTCATTCAGCGAATTAAGCTCGATCTCCCTGAGCATGCTTCGGCAATCCTCAAACATATCGATCTTTCCCAAGCTCGACAAAATCGGCGCGGCTGGAGCGGCGAGGTTTCGCATCAACGAAAAGTCCAATCCTACGAGATTGAAAAGACGTTCTACCAGTCTTACTCCCAGAAGTGCATCGAATCGGGCATCTCAGATGACCAGCGCCATCAAGGGCTTGCCTGTCGAGTGCCTAAATTAATTGCAGCATTGGAGAAACCCAATGCTACGGGCTGGTTGCTTGTTCTGGAAGACCTCGACGCTGCCGGTTTCAATCTGCGCAGCTCCAACTACGGCGGTAGCTCCAAGTTAAAACTTTTCGCTTGCCTGCGGTGGCTGGCAAACTTCCACGCAGTTTTTATGGGATGTCAGCCGAGTGATTTGTGGACAACCGGGACCTATTGGCACCTGGCGACACGACAGGAAGAATGGCAAGCCATGGAGGACAGTCAACTCAAACGACTGGCTGCGAAAATTGACAAGCGGCTCAGTGCAGCACGATTCCAGACGCTGGTGCATGGAGACGCCAAGCTGGCTAATTTTTGCTTTGGCAACGCCGACAACAATCGAAATGAACCAACGGTTGCCGCCGTTGATTTCCAGTACATCGGCGGCGGTTGCGGAATGAAAGACGTCGCCTACCTGGTCAGCAGTTGCCTTGATGGCTCGGAGTCACAATCGCAACAAAATGAATTGCTGGATGTCTATTTCCAACATCTCCAAAAATCTTTGGCGTTGACTCGTCCAGAAATCGACTTCGTGAGCCTGGAATCAGAATGGCGAGACTTGTATACATTTGCCTGGGCAGACTTCTGCCGATTCCTTGCTGGCTGGTCGCCGGGGCATTGGAAGCTTAACCAGTACAACGACCGGGTGACGCAAGGCGTCTTGGCCGAACTGTCAGCAAAAAATTCTCAAGACATATAACTGAACTGACATCAGCTCAAAATGTTTTTCCCAAGCACTGTAAACGGATGAAGGCTGGCCTTTAACGCCCGAAGTCTTGCGACATCATCAAGCTACTAGCGCGTCGAAATCCACAGGAACGGAGCTCCGTTCTCATCGACGCGAATTTCTTCCCAAAGCCGAGGCTTGGATTGCCGCAACAACTTTGTCGTCGCCAGCATCAGAGAGATCTTCTTGGACGAGAGGTTTACCTTCACTTTGTCCAATTCAATGCCCTCCCGTGCCAGAGCGTTGAGATCATAGTAATACGGCATTCCCGCTCGTTTCTGAATCGCGTCCACCGCCGTCTTCAAAGGGAACCCGCGAATCTCAATTGGCAGCTTATTGAACATTTGAGGGACAACTTGAACGGGAACTTTCTCGATCGGCCAACCGATCGGCCAATTTTCTTTGCTGGCACGAGAATCAACAATCCGCATCGTTAACTCTTTTCCCTGAAGGCGCTGCGGCTCGAGCACCAAACCCAAGGGGCGAAGGATCGTCGCCAGCGCCGTTCCTGATGAAATACCGTTGAGCTCATCGACAACTTTCTCATCACCATTGATCGCCGCGCGAGCGGCCGCGTCAAACTCAAAGCTCAAACCGGTCCCTCTGGCGATCTTCTTGATAACATCGCCTGCCTTCTGACCGGCGGTCTTAAACTCGACTTCCCGGGAAAGATCTCCATGTAGCTCAACCAGTTGCTTGGCTGTCAAACCAAACGCCTGCTTCTCGGCCAAAGCCACCTCGGAACCGTCGTCTTTGAGCCGTTTCAGCAGCGCCCGAATTCCAGCTTTATCGTTGATCGAAAACGACCCGCCTGGGAGATGAAGCTTTCCTTTGTGAACCAAACCCGTCACCTGAATCGTTGTCAGTGACGAAGCCTTGATCTCTTCAACCGCCGGCACACTAATATCCGTTCGAGAGGAAACTCGTTCGGCACCAACGTCTTGAAGCATCTGCATCCATTTCTGGTGAGTGCCAATCGGAGCTCGCTCGCTTACCGAAACCGCCAGAGAAATGATGCGGCGATCGGCGGACTGCCTGGAAACTCGCTGTGAAAAGCAAAACTGAGGTGTCAACCAAACTGCAAAGATCAACCCCCAACACAACCAAACCCAAGGCCTGACAAACTCACCACGATCAAACAGAGTGGATTTTGAATTCTCGAATTGGCAGTTTGTTTTCACGCTAACACCGTGGCTGGAAGATTTGAATTTCTATCGGTCGATGGCAGCAAGATGCTTTCACTAAATTTATTGTTACCAACGATGCGGAATAGAAAATAGCGAGAATGTGCCAAACAATGATTTAGTCAGAAATCCCGTATCGCCCAATACAATATATCGCATTGATCAAATCCTTGATTCCAATCTTCTTGCCTTCGTCGTAACCTCTGCTCTCGTAAGAAATAGGAACCTCTACAAATTTATAACCTCGCCGGGCAAGCTTGGCTGTAATCTCTGGCTCAATTCCAAACCGGTTCTGCTGAAGTTCAACATCCTGAAGGACTTCGCGAGTGAAGGCTTTGTAACAAGTCTCCATATCAGTCAAATTCAATCCCGAGAACAGATTTGACGCCTGCGTCAACACTGCATTACCAGTCCGATGCACCCAGGATTCGTCCTGTTGCTCTTCGCCAATAAATCTCGAACCGTAAACGATATCCGCGTCACCCTTTAAAAGCGGTTGGATAAGCTGCGGAATATCGCAGGGATCGTACTCCAAGTCCGCATCCTGAACCACGATGAAGTCGCCCTTGGCCGCCGCGAACCCGGTTCTCAGCGCCGCCCCTTTGCCTGCGTTTGCTTCTTTCAAAACCACTTGAACGTTGGGAAGACCTTCGAGCTTAGTTAGCACCTCTCGTGTTCCATCAGTGCTGAAATCGTCAACGATCACCAGCTCGAGGTTAAGCGGTAGCGCGGCGACGCGAGACAAGATCCGACCGATCGTTTTGAGCTCATTGAAAACCGGAATCACAACCGAGAGCAGATAGTCGGTTCTTGGACTGGCATCGTTACCGGGATCGGCACCTTGATACTTCGCCAATTCTTCTCGCACCAACTCGGTACAACCATCCAAACGATCGATCAAGCGATCCAAATAGGAATTGTTGTCACTGGCGGTCGCCTCGCGCCGATCCCCCACTGCCTCCAACTGAGGCTTTGAAATCGGTCTGACAGAAGCTTCTATAGGCCCAACGGGTAGCGATGAGCCAGAATCCAAACCAGAGTTTTCCACAGCAAGTCTCTCAAGAAGTTTTTGGGGATGTACTTACTTGATAATCGGAGATCCTAAAGCCTGCTCGTGAACGATCAAACCGCGATGCTAATTATGCGTTCCCCAACTCCGGTCTGAAGCAAATAGTCGTTGCAACCCTCAAACCTTCAGAGAAAACACATCAGCGCCTGCGAGCCTCACCACAATTTCAGCATTTCTACTCGGCTTTCTTCGCTGCATTTCTTGCCTCCCTTTTCCACTGTAAAAGATCTGAAAGTGGGGGCATGGTGCCGTCATGCACCGATTTCGTAAAACGCTCATAAGGTGTTACAGATGATTCCTTGCCGTTGGAAAAAGCCTTGGCTGCTTCGATCAATTTGTCAGCCGTGTTGGTAGCATTTTCCTTTTCACCAATCTTCCATTGAAGAATACTCAGGCAAGCGAAATGGTTTGGCCCAACATATTCATTGCTGTTTACGTATTCTGAATAGGAATGGGTGAGAGCTTTCTCGAAGTCCGCCGCGTAGCTGCGACCACTACCTCTAGCCAGTCGCATGCCATTCATCGATACGAAACTATCTTTTGCCCAGCTTGCAGACATTTCGTTAAGAGCTGTGACCGCCGCTGGCCATTGCTCCTTGATAATTAAAACCCAAAGCTCCTCCGTGTGGATTTCTGCGTTTTCTGGATCGATGACTTTTAGCTTTTCGATGTTCGCTTCCATCGTTTCAGTGTCTTTTTTACCGCGTGCCGACCTGATATTTTGAAGCAGATTTGCGATTTTCCGTTCGTGAATTTGAGCGGCCAAAATTGTGGCAGCGGCTTTTTCGGCCCCTTCGTCGCCGTCAAGCATCGTCTCTACCAACTCGTTGGTTAGCCTTGAAGCCAGCGTTGATGCCAAGAGTTTTCCGTTCCTTACGATGAACGCATGAGGAATCCCTTTGGCTCCTGCGGGTCTCATCCACTCCCTTTCGAAAGGCCCGCCCTTACCCGTAAAGCAGACCGGGTAGGACATTTCATCCCCCTTTTCTTTGACAAATTCCACGCATTCTTCTTTGTCATTTTCGTAGACACTCATGCCAAAGATTCGCAAGCCCTTGTCATAATATTTTTTGTGGAGTTCGTTGACATGGGGAATCATTCCGATGCAAGGACCGCACTTTGTAGACCAGCATTCAAAGATGTAGACTTTTCCAGGTTCAAAAGATTTTGGCGGCTCGCCCTTAATCCACTCAGCTTGTATGACGGGGGCAAGACTGACTTCGGAACCTGGTACGAGTGAATTGCCGCTACCGGATTTTGAACTCATTTCCGCAGAGCCGGTCTTGGGAGTTGCTGGTGTTGTCTCTGGCTTTTGCGTTGGTGCTTCACTGGCCTCAGTTTTTTGGACGGACGACTTGTCGCTTGAAGCCGGTTCCTGAGCAGTGACATTTGCCAGATTTGTGAAGCTGGCGATTGATATCGCGACGAGTCCAACAGTCAATAGTTTTGCGAGTTTCATCAAATTTACCTGTGAAGTTTGGTCGCCTATTGAGGCGAAAATCGTGTGTATCGGGGCGAAAGTTCTAAAGTATATCATACCCCGTATCAGCCTCTCCGGTCACTCACTGATTTGGTGAATTTCCTGACAGAATATCGATAAACGGTTGGATATCCAAGAAATCAACCACCAGATCGCAATTGGTGTCGGCTTCGACTTGAAAACCGACATCTGAAAGAGCCGCAATGAATGGTGCAATGTCAAGAAAATCAACAACTCCACTCCGGTCGACATCTCCCTTAATCGCAGGCTTCATCTCAGGCGCCACGCCGGTGGCAACGTAGGTCACATCGACTTCGATTGGAATTCCAGTGCCTCCTAAATCCAATGTCTCGCTAATTGTCGCCGAGTTGCTAATCGTAATGACGTCACCTGATCGTGTGACATTGATAGCATTGAAATCGAACGGATCAAGTTCTATTGTTGAGAGATCAACCGTTTGATTGCCGCCGGCCAATCCAAACGGATCTTGCACATCAATACCTCCTTCGAACATCAGCAAGTTGGACAACTGGTCAAAGCTGCCATCAGCGATCGTGCCCGGTGCACCAGGAGTAACCATCGAAATGTTAACACCCCCGGGCGAAGTTGACGCCCCAACAAAAATCAAAATATTGAAATTGAGTGCGTCGTCGAGAACTAAATCGAGATCAGTAACTTGAACGCTTCCCGATGGTGGATCGGACACCTCGAGATCTAGGGTTATTGTTCCTGAGAGCGTGGAGCTACTGGAAGAACCGGCCAGGAAAACATCAGCGCTCGACTGAGTCGAATCAATCGTCAATGTTATGACTTGAGCCTCCGCGAACGAAGTCAAAAACCCGGCAAGCGTAAATCCGATTGTCAACAAAAATTTTTTCACGGCGGGCATCCAAGGGAAACTGCGAATTGGAAAGGAATCGTCAATTCCATGATGACATAGCCTAAATGAGGTAGCAAGAAGTTTCCAACTTAAGCGTCATTCCTGCGGGTTAGGCACAGAAAAATAGTTACAACGCCGTAAATAAACCCGGGCAAATTGCCAACTTATCTCCTTTTGTTTGAGTTTGTACCAGTAAAGTAGTATCTCAAACCATCGAAGATCACTGAACACACTAGTGTCCGTCAAAACAAGATTGACCATACAAGGATCGATCTGGATTCGATCTGAAAATGACGTAGCAAACCAGACTAGCATTCGGTCAATTCGGGTCGGTTGGACTACTCGACCGACTGCCCGACCTCAAGAAAGATAACATTGATGTTAAAGAAATTGGGATGCACAATTTTGTTCGCCGTTGTGTTGATTGCAAACGGCGGTTTTGCGATCGCCCAAACCGACGACAATCGCCCGAATATTATTTTGTTACTGGGCGATGATTTAGGCCATCGCGACCTGTCTTGCTTCGGCAGCCCCACCGTGAAAACGCCTCACATCGACAAACTGGCCGCTGAAGGCATGACGTTCACAAAGTTCTACACCGCGTCAGCGGTTTGCACCCCCACCAGAGCCTCCATTATGACCGGGCGCTATCCGTTGCGGTTCGGCATCAACAAACACTTCAACGACATCAATCAGTGGCTCCCTGAGTCGGCGACCACCGTTGCTGAACTCCTACGCGGGGCGGGCTATAACACAGCTCATGTTGGAAAATGGCATCTCGGCGGCTTGCACGTGGACAAATCAGGCAAGCGACTCGATACCCAACCCGGCCCGCGCCAACATGGATTTGAAAATTATCAAACGCAAATTGAGCAACAACCAACGCGCCGCACGATGGGGAAGCAGCGAACGCTATACCGAGAAGGCGGAACAGTGCTCCTTCGCGACGACCAAAAAGTCACTCAAGACGATCCGTATTACAAAAAGCACTTAACCGACGCCAACGGTGATTATGCAGTCGAGATGATTGAGAAATTATCGGCCCAAGACAAACCTTTCTTTCTCAACGTCTGGTGGCTAGTCCCACATAAACCTTACGAACCAGCCCCGTCGCCGCATTGGGAAAACACTGCCGCTGAAGGCATTAGCGAGGACCAACACCGTTTTCGGTCGATGGTTCAACACATGGACGCCAAAGTTGGCCAGATACTCGCCAAGTTAGAATCACTTGGTATCGCAGATAACACGATTGTTGTGTTTGCAAGCGACAACGGAGCATCAACGCAAGGCGATGTCGGCAAACTCCAAGGTCGCAAGGGAAACTTACATGACGGTGGTATCCGAGTACCGATGATGGTTCGCTGGCCTGCTGCGATCAAGGCCGGACAGAAAACAACGACCTTTGCTCACTCGACCGACCTACTACCTACTTTTTGTGAAGCAGCCGGAGTTGAGTTGGCCGCAGATTTGCCATTGGACGGCATCAGCCTATTGCCTTACTTCAAAGGCGGCCAGTCGCCAACTCAACAGCAGCGAGGAACGATGGTGTGGCACTTTGATCGGTTTAAAAATCGCTCGGGTAAAACCGCGATGACTGAAGTTGCAATGCAAGGAAAATGGAAATTGCTCGCGCGGCACGGAAAACCAGCCGAGTTATTTAATCTCGACGCAGATCCTTACGAGAAGCAAAACCTAATCAAAGATTACCCAGAGATCGTAAAAACGTTGGCGGCAGAAGTTGACGGATTCCTCAAAGCTCCACGAGCCGAAAATTCAGACGGTAAAACCTACCAACCGACTATTGAAGCCGAAAGTAAGTAGAGTGCTTCGATGGATGTTACCCTGCACAACTAAAAGCGTTATCGCTTGGTCATATCTACCAGGCGATTGAAAACGAGAGTGCTTGAGCTAAAAAAGGTGGAGAACCATCAAGATTCCCCACCTTATTTCTGCTTCAACTACATAATCGATTCGATGTAGCGGTTAGTCCCAATCGAGCTTTCCGCCAGTCTGATACTCAGTCACTCGAGTTTCAAAGAAGTTCTTTTCTTTGGCCAAGTCCATCGTCTCACTCATCCAGGGGAACGGATTGTTGCTGTTGTACTGAACAGGCAACCCGATTCGCTCAAGACGACGATCGGCAACGTGCTGAACATAGTCCCGGAACAAGTCGGCATTAAGACCCAGAACGCCGTTTGGCAGGCAATCGTGAGCGTAAGCAATTTCCAGCTCAACCGACTCACGAACACGGTCAACCATCTGCTGCTGGAACTCAGGAGTCCACAGCTCAGGATTCTCGGCTTTGATTCCGTTAATCAAATCAATTCCGAAGTTCAAGTGAATCGACTCATCACGAAGAATGTACTGGAACTGCTCGCCAATACCCTTCATCAAGTTTCGACGATGGAAAGAAAGAATCATCACGAAGCCGGTATAGAAGAAAATACCTTCCATGATCAAGTAAAACCCGATCAGGTTCTTCAGCAATGCTTGAGCACCTTCAAAAGTTTCAGTCGTGAAACCAGGTTCCAGGATTTCCTTCGTCAACTCCATTTCAAACGCGTCCTTGCGAGCGATCGCCGGAACTTCGTTATACATATTAAAGACTTCACCTTCGTCGAGACCCAAACTCTCTACGATGTAAAGAAACGTGTGCGAGTGAACGGCTTCTTCAAACGCCTGACGCAGCAAGTACTGGCGACACTCGGCGTTAGTAATGTGCTTGAAAACTGCCAACACGAGATTGTTTCCGACAAGACTCTCAGCAGTCGAAAAGAATCCAAGGTTCCGCATGATTACCAAACGCTCGTCGTCGGATAGAACATCCGATTTCCAAATCTCGATGTCCTTGTTCATTGCAACTTCGGTTGGCATCCAATGATTGGCACAACCGTTGTCATAATGCTCCCAAGCCCATTTATACTTCAGCGGCATCAACTGATTTACATCGACTTGGTGACAGTTGATCAGCCGTTTCTCACTGGCATCAACTCGTTGATCTGCTCCGGTCTTTTCTCGAACATCTGTTGCCATGCTTTGCGACTCCATGCAAAAGGGGGTTCATTTTAGGTATGATTTGGGTATGAGTTACTGCTTCCAGGTTGCAGACTGAAGACTAACTGTCAGTATTCCCAACGATTAACCAAGCAGTGCAACAAAAACCAAATTCACCGCGAAGCAGAAATCCGTCTACCACGCGATGAGAATGGAATAGATTTCCTACTGACAAGCTTCGCAATCAGGATCGTCGATACTGCAGGCCTGAACCTCAGGCTGCCGCTCAACTGCGATATTCGAAGACGAACTTGCATTCTTCATCCAACGAGGCTGAACACCAAACTTGTTGATGTCGACCGTTGACTTCTCCACTTGAGTCGCACCAAGCGACCGCAGGTAATAAGTCGTTTTAAGACCTGAACTCCACGCCAAACGATACATCTCGTCCAGCTTGCGTCCGCTTGGCTGGCCAAGGTACAGATTCAACGACTGACCCATGTCCAACCATTTCTGACGACGACTGGCACAACGAATAATCCAGCTCGGATCGATCTCGAATGCTGTCGCGTAACGCTGCTTGATGTCATCAGGCAAATCAGGAATCTCACCAAGTGCTCCATCGTAGTACTTGATTTTTTCCAGCATCTCATCGTCCCAAAGCCCTTTTGATTTGAGCTCGTTGACCAATTTCACATTGACCTGAACGAACTCACCCGAAAGGTTACTCTTGACGAACAAGTGCTTGTAAGTCGGCTCAATCGACTGAGTCACTCCGACAATCGTTGAGATCGTTGCCGTGGGAGCGATCGCCATCACGTTACTGTTTCGCATGCCGTGCTGTTTGATATGCTCTCGAACAGGTGCCCAATCCAGCGATGACGACTTGTCCATGCCGATCGGCACACCACGCTCTTGCTCAAGCAAAGCCACGGTGTCGATCGGCAGTAGTCCACGATCCCACTTCGAACCTTCATAGCTCTGGTAGGTTCCGCGCTCTTCGGCCAAACGACTCGAAGCACTAATCGCGTAGTACGAAATCGCCTCCATGCTCTTGTCGGCAAACTCGACGGCTTCTTCAGACGCATAGCCGATCCCGCAAGCCGACAAAGCGTCCTGAAAACCCATCATTCCAAGGCCAACCGGGCGGTGGCGTTGATTCGAATTCTTCGCTTCAGGGGTTGGGTAAAAGTTGATATCGATCACATTGTCGAGCATGCGAACAGCAGTATTGATCGTTTCTTCAAGCTTCTCAAGATCAAGCTTACCATCGGTCACGTGGTTCAACATGTTGATTGAACCAAGATTACAAACCGCCGTTTCCTCAGCTGAGGTGTTAAGCAAAATCTCGGTACAAAGATTACTACTATGAACAACGCCGCAATGATCCTGTGGTGAACGAACATTCGAAGGGTCTTTGAACGTGATCCACGGGTGACCGGTTTCGAACACCCGAGTCAACATTTTTCGCCAGAGGTCAACGGCAGGAATCCTGCGGAAGATCTTGATATTACCTTCGTCGGCTTGTTGCTCATACTCGCAATAACGAGCTTCGAACGCCTGACCGTACAGATCATGGAGGTCCGGCGTTTCATTGGGGCTGAACAATGTCCATTCTTCGCCGTTGGCGACACGCTTCATGAATAGATCAGGAATCCAGTTCGCGGTGTGCATGTCGTGCGTACGCCGACGATCATCGCCGGTGTTCTTGCGAAGATCCAGGAACTCTTCAATGTCGAGGTGCCAAGTCTCCAAGTAAGAACAAACCGCTCCTTTGCGTTTTCCACCCTGGTTAACGGCAACAGCTGTGTCGCTGACCACCTTGAGGAATGGGATCACACCCTGACTTTGACCATTGGTACCTTTGATGTGCGAATTGGTAGCACGGATGTTGGTCCAGTCGTTGCCAAGCCCGCCAGCCCACTTGGAAAGCTTGGCGTTGTCAGCGATCTGCTTGAAAATACTGTCAAGGTCATCGTCAACCGTGCTCAGGTAACAAGAGCTAAGCTGCGGGTGCAGCGTTCCCGAATTGAACAACGTCGGAGTCGCCGAAGTGAATCGGAACTGCGAAAGAATGTTGTAAAACTCGATAGCCCGGTCAGTCTTGTTTTCCTCTTGAATCGACAAACCCATCGCAACACGCATCCAGAAGTATTGCGGTGCTTCGAACCGACGACCCTCAATGTGCAAAAGATATCTGTCGTAGATCGTTTGCAAACCGAGGTAAGGAAACAACGCGTCGCGCGATGAATCAATCGCAGCGGCCAACTTGCTCAAATCGAATGTCGCCAACTCCGGAGCGATTCGACCTGCTTCGATCCCTGTCGAAATGAAGTTTTCAAACTGGTCATGGTAAAGCTTGGCGACTTCATCGGCACTGGTCGAAGACTTGCCAAGCGACTCACGGTAGATAATGTTCAAAACCAGGCGGCCGGCAACGGTGTCGTAGTCAGGATCATTTTCGATTCTTGCTCGAGCTGCCAATACCATCGAGCGGCCAATCTCGGTGGGTGTGATGCCGTTGAAGAATTGCTTTTCGACTTCTTCAAGCAACTCATCGCTGGAACAGTTGTCGTCAAAGCCCTCACAGGCGTCGTTGACCTGACTGCGGAGCCGATCAAAATCAAGATCCTCGAGCTTTCCATCTCGATTGACCATCATTTTGGGAAACGCGTCCGAGCTTTCCATCCGTTCATCAGCTCGCAACTGACGAACTTTAGCCCTCTGAGCACGATAGAGGATGTAGCGGCGAGCAACCGCATAGAAATCCGCTTTCATCAACTGACGCTCAACGGTATCCTGAATCTGCTCTACCGAAATGCCGTCTTCGGCAGCTTCGGCTTTGACAACATCAACCACCGCCTCGGTGATCAGGTCGATCTTGGACAAATAAGCATCGTCCAGTTGGCTCACATCTTTGAGCCCCTTTTCGGCACAGAATGCCTTCTGAATCGCGTTTTGAATCAACCGCTGCTCAAACAACAAAATGCGGCCGTCACGCTTTTTTACACTCAACTGCTGCTGTGTATCTAACATTCCTTCGTCCCCCAAAGCTGAAAATGGTCCATGACTCACCAAACACATGGGCCGTGCTGGCTCGTCCTTATTTCTTGCCAATTAACGCTTTGGAAGATGACCACCAAGGGTCCTTCCCAAACGTTAATACTCTGGAGCAGTATCGAGAACCGTTTGACTCGTTAGGTCACCGGATGCTTTTTGCTTTGTAGAAACTTCCTTGTGCAGCGCTCCAACACAGGCTTCCGTGCGTCGGCTGACTCAGTTGATCTATTTCTATCACTACGGAACAAACGTCGTCTGTCCCGACAACTAACTCCTGTCATGCCACCTTTGACTGAGACGTCTTGACTCAGGCTCTTCCAGAACCCCCTCAAATGCCTTGTTTAACGCAAGTAAGAAGGATTCTCAAAGCTTTCAAAAGCAGCGGGAACCCAATATATCGACGAGCTGACTCATGTCAACACAAAATGTTGTGCTTTGTTTGCTTGCACTGCTTATCGATCGCCAAGCATTTCGTCTTCAACAAATTCTAAGAATCTCCTTCGCAAACTTAGTTTGCCAGCAACGAAGTTGAGTGTTTCTTGTTTGGCAGCATGTCACGCTAGCGAACCTACATATGAATCAGCAAGATATCAACCTGAGCAATTTTTGAAAAAAAAATGCCACCTGATTTTTTTATTCATGACCGCGAAATCAAATTCCTTTCGGTTGAAAACTCGTTGCAAAACTAAACGAGCTTAGTAGCTGCAGAAAAATCTACTACGATAGAGACTGAGCTCTTCGAGAGCCTGCCGCTTGATTTTTATTGACCCAAAAAAACCACATGCCCCGCGAAAGCCCAACCAAAACCAAGCTAAAGAGGATTGTCGAGAACCGGCAGTTTCCTCGAACCCACCGAGAACGAATTCAATCGTCGATCTCGAAGTATATGCTCACTAACTCCAATTCGATTAGCTCTGGCAACTTCAGCAAAATCAGCGGATCGGACCTCGGGCTGCTATTCCACGTCACGGACGAATATTTTTTCGACGGCAGCATCAATCGACTTTGTGAACAACAGGCCGATCGCCCTCTTTCGTTTCGACTTTCGACTCGCATGACTAGCGCTGGAGGAATGACGACCATGCAGACGTCCCACCACCGTCGAAAACCGAAACATGAATTTGAAATCGCGATCGCAACAACACCCTTGTTTGCGACTTTTAAAGACGAACCCACGGCGATTGTCAGTGGACTCGAGTGCCGCAACCGACTTCAGGCGCTTCAGCGAATCATGGAGCATGAAATGATTCATCTGGTCGAAATGTTGTTATGGAATGACTCGAACTGTGCTGCTAAACCGTTCAAACGAATCGTCAGGAGATTTTTTGGACACACCGAATCGAACCACCAACTCCTTACACCTCGAGACCTCGCAAGAAAGAGACTGGGAATTTCCCAGGGCGATTTGGTCTCTTTTTCAAGCCAAGGGAAAAACTTGACCGGACACGTCAATCGAATCACCAAGCGAGCCACCGTTCTGGTCGCCAGCGACAAGGGCTCGATGTACGACGATGGACGCAAATATGTAAAGTATTACGTCCCATTGAGTCGACTTAAGCGCGCCTGAGCTTCACCGCGTCAGCTTTGACTGACCCGAAAATCACAGCCGGATTCAATTTGCTCCCCTGAATGAACTTCCCAACAGTTCTGGCAAGCAACGCAAAGCCAGTTAAAATCAGAAGATGGATGGGCAGTTTCAACTTAACGTCAATGTCGTCGAAATTCTCGACCGCAAAATTACTCCGGCAACCGTATCAGTTCAAAATGGTCGGATCGTTTCGATCCTGCCCTTGGAGGACCCTGAGAACTCCGAAAGCTCGCAGCTAACCTGTCTGCTACCAGGCTTTGTCGACTCACACGTTCACGTTGAAAGCTCGATGCTCGTTCCATCTGAGTTCGCTAAGGCTGCAGTCTGCCACGGCACCGTTGCGACTGTCTCTGATCCCCACGAAATCGGAAATGTGCTCGGGGTCGCTGGTGTTGAATATATGCTCGACAATGCGAGTACCGTGCCGTTCAAATTCTGTTTTGGCGCCCCGGCCTGCGTTCCGGCAACGACTTTTGAGACTTCCGGAGCGACAATTTCTGTTGAACAAGTCGAAGAACTATTGGCCGACGAGCGGATTGGTTACCTCAGTGAAGTCATGGATTTCCCGGCCGTTCTACGGCGCGACCCCGACATCATGCGAAAAATAAACGCCGCCAAAACCAACCGGAAGATCGCCGACGGTCATGCTCCGGGGCTTACCGGAGAAGATGCCGCCAACTATTTTGCTGCGGGAATCAGTACCGATCATGAGTGCTTCACCAAGCAAGAGGCGCTCGACAAAATTGCTGCCGGTTGCCACATCGCGATTCGCGAGGGATCGGCAGCCAGAAATTTCGAAGCTCTCTATTCACTGATCGATGAGTTTCCAGATCAAGTGATGCTTTGCAGCGATGACAAGCACCCAGATGAACTGGTCGTTGGTCATATCGATCAACTGGTTAAGCGAGCTATCAAACTGGGGAGCGATCCTTTCAATGTACTACGAGTCGCCTGTATCAACCCGGTAGCGCTTTACGGTCTCAATGTCGGTCAGCTGAAAGTCGGCGATCCGGCGGATTTTATCGAAATCGATAATCTCGAATCCTTCAACGTGTTGCAGACTTTTATTGACGGCGAGATCGTGGCTAAAGACGGTCGCAGCTTGATCTCCACAACACCTGCAAAGACGGTCAACAAGTTCCTTGGGTCGCCCAAATTGGTCGAAGAGTTCGCAATTGAAGCCAACGGCGACCAACTCAACGTGATCCAGGCACTCGACGGCCAACTGATCACAAAACGTATTCAGACCGCGCCACTGGTAGTCGATGGAGTGGTGCAATCTGACCCGTCTCGTGACATACTTAAAATCTCCGTTGTCAATCGCTACGCCGATGCTCCACCGGCGGTTGCGTTGGTTAATGGTTTCGGTCTTGCAAGCGGAGCCATTGCCTCTTCGGTCGCCCACGATTCACACAATGTGATCGCTGTGGGTGCAGATGACAATTCGCTGGCTCGAGCTATCAATTTGGTCATTGAGAACCAGGGAGCACTGGCCGTTGTTGATGGCTCCCAAGAACAAGTTCTTCCACTGCCTGTCGCCGGCCTGATGTCGAATCTACCTGCCGATGAAGTGGCAGCGCTCTACACGCAATTGGACCAGCAAGTCAAAAAAATGGGCTCGACATTGAGAGCTCCATTCATGACGTTGTCGTTCATGGCGCTATTGGTGATCCCGGATATCAAACTCAGCGATTTGGGCTTGTTCGACGGTACCAAGTTTCAGTTCACCAGTCTTTCGGATGGTGGCTACGTTTAAGGATTTTTTTATGCGTGAACATACAACTTTTGCAGAGTTCTGGCCTTACTATCTTCAACAGCACAGCCAAGCCGCGACGCGTGGATGGCACTACTTTGGAACTGTCCTGGCAATCCTTGCCCTGATCGTGATTGTCATTTTCCGAAAGTGGATGCTCTTACCGCTGCCTATGTTCTGCGGATATTTGTTTTCATGGGTGAGCCACAGTTTCATCGAGCGCAATAAACCTGCAACATTCACCTATCCACTTTGGTCCATCGTGGCTGACTTTAAAATGCTGTTGTATTTCCTGACCGGGAAAATGAAAGCGGAACTTGAACGTGCAGGCATCGGCAAGCCTCAAAACTGAAAAACGGGTTGACCGTTGGTACGTTCCGCCGCCGATCTGGAGGCAGGCGGTCGCATTAAGGTACAAAAAAAGCGAGACCATTGCTGATCCCGCTCTCTCATTTTTTCGATTGAATCGAATTTTACTCTAGCGTCGACGGCGAGTGAATCCGAACAGTCCAGCAACCGCCAAAAGTCCGAGCGCAGATGGCTCAGGAACGGCGGCAAATGAGACAGTGAGGCCGTAGTCACCGATGGAACCTCCGCCGGTAGTATCTCCAAGCAAGAGATTACCAACGCCCAATGGCGACAAATTAGAACCGAATCCAGACACAACCAGCGTATAAGTATCTGCTGCAAATATTGGTTCAGTAGCTCCGTCAATCAAGCTGTAAAGACCAGCTCCATCGTCATCGTCGTAAGCAACCAAGACGCCGCTTGAATCGAAAATTCCAATTTCAGTATCGACAGTAAGCCCTGAAAGCACGTCCTGGAAGGATGTCTCAGCTGTGATAGATCCAGCGCTCGCGGTCGTGAATGTGTAGCTGTCAAAAATGGCCCCAACCAGAAACTCGCCCTCGCTGGAGGCCGAGCCTCCATTGAGATTCAAGGCAAAGCTACCATTGGTGTCTTGGTCAACGCTGACTTCAGACAGTGTTAACTGCACATTGTTGGTGATCGAGTCAGCACCTGCACCGTCGTCGAAAGTATCAATGAATTCAACTCCAAAAGTACCAGCGGCAGCAACTGGAGTAGCGAACTGAGCCGGCGCTGATGAAAACGAAGCTACCGAACCGGCACCGTCGTCTGCGGGGACGCCAAGAGGATTTTGCACCGTCGTCGTCCCACCAGTCGGATCTGTGAGAACAAAGTCAGCTTCAGTGAAGAAGAACGACCCGCCAAACGGAATGACTCCGGTGATGTCACCTGAGACGGTAGCTTGGTTCGCATTGAAGCCACTTGTGAAAGTAGCGGTGGTAGTGCTGTTGTCTGCAGAACCAACCGCAGCACCATGATTAAATGGTCCTCCCAAGTCGACTGTCTCGGTGGCAATAACCGTACCGTCGCCGAGGATACCGTTGGTGTCAGCCAGCGCTGGCGATGCCAGGATAGCTGCAAGTAGCAAAGCAAAAGATGTAGACTTCATGTAAACCCCAATAGAGACGTGGAATGTGAATTGAACGAGGCCAAACAAACAAAGCCCTCGCTCGATGGTCAGAAGTGGTTCCGTCATTTTGCCGAATATAGCTAGCGATAACAAACAAAAAACCTTGACTTATCGTTATTTATTTAACTTTACTCGATGATTTTAAAATTTTCACCGGAGATTGGTACAATCAACGTACATCGCACTGTTCACATAGCGGACACCTGCTATTGATTTATCTCTGAGAAACAGGCCCGAAATGCTGTTTAGTAAATCCGATCGTAAGTTTGCGCAAGCCGTTTCCAGAACGAACCCGCTCGACTGCACGCATCTCTGATGGCGTCAATCTCAGAGTGTGCGGTTGGATCATTCAACAGATTCGTTCGATTTCTGCCCTCGCCGATTATCCGACCGCCTTTAACAACTACAGCGCCAAACCCGGTACCATCACCATTTTGCACGGAATTGCGTTCGCCAACCCATTCCTTCCCGAACGGGTTGAGTTTGAAAAAGAGGCTCTAGGCGACAAATTCGATCCAGAAACGAGAGAATTCTGGAGCTGGTCGTTCAACGACCAACTGGACCGCCCAAACAATTTGCTGCTTGAGCGCCTCGTCCACGAGCTAACCACCAAGCTACGTGCCAAGATCAGTGCGGCCGACTCGGTCGAAGAAGAAGACTTACAACTCTATGACGACCTGGCGCTCTACGTGCTCTACTATTCTGCGATCTTCAACACTGCACAAAACGCGAAAGAAATCTGTCTAACTGAATTTGACTGGGACAAGTTTCACGAAGCGTTCGAGTACTGGATGAATATCGATGGCAAGAAATCGCCCAGCTACGGCCAAGCCGCACACGTTTTCGCTTACTTGCACCAACTCAAACGAGCGTTCATCAACATCTTTCACTGCGTCATCGGGCAGTCGCTCCCAATCGCCCAACTCCGCGCCCGGATATTCCAGTCGATCTTCACCCATGACTTGCGTCGATATCGAGACTCGCTTTACAAATCAATGCAAGAAGTAACAACGCTGGTGGTCGGTTCGACTGGAACTGGCAAAGAACTGGTAGCCAAAGCGATCGGCACCTCACAATACATTCCTTTCAATGTCAAAAACAAACAATTTCAATGTAACAGTGCCGAGCAATTCGTCGCACTGAACCTGACCGCATTCACTCCTACTCTGATCGAGTCAGAATTGTTTGGGCATGAAAAGGGCTCTTTTACTGGCGCGACTACTCGACGAATCGGTTGGCTGGAATCAATCGGCACCTGCGGGGCGTTGTTTCTTGACGAGATTGGCGAATTGGATTTGGCAATACAGGTAAAGCTTCTGCGGGTTTTGCAAAACCGCGAGTTTCAACGGATCGGCGAGAACAAGACACGGAGATTTGAAGGAAAGTTTATCGCCGCCACCAACCGCAACCTCATGGATGAAATTGAAGCCAATTCATTCCGCCAGGATTTTTACTACCGACTCTGCTCCGATGTTATCGTGACTCCAAGCTTGAAAGAACAAATCGCCAGTCGATCCGAGGAGTTCGAATTCCTGGTTGATTTCACCGCACGTCGACTAGCCCCCGATGCCAAAGATGAGCTGAAGGCCGATGTGATGAAGTGGTTTTCATCATCCACCATGAGCACATACGACTGGCCAGGCAATATGCGTGAACTTGAGCAATGTGTTCGAAGCATCATGATCCACAATAGCTATCGGCCAGCGACCAGAACAAAAGGGCGAGACAATTGTGACTTCGCGGATCAGCTTAACGAGTGCCAGCTATCCGCCGAGCAGGTTTTATCAGAATATTGCAAGATGGCTTATCGAAAATACGGGAGTTATGAAAAAGCTGGAGCCGTTCTAAAAATGGATCGCCGAACGCTGCGTGCCAAATCTTCTCAGACTTTTGACTCTGACTAGCAGTGCTATTGGCGACCCAAAACCAGAATCTAAAATCAAAAAAAAATCCGCACAAAGTTGACGTTGCAAGTAAAGCGGAACTGGACAGCCGAATTTGGACAAGAATCAGATCTAGCCAACGAACAGATTTTGAAAACTTAGACCCAAAGAGCTCGCCTATGAATTGCCCGTGCTGCAAAATCAAATTGAATCGCATTCAATACGAAGGTCTCAATATTCGGCAGTGCAAAGATTGTCACGGACACCTTGTTACTAATTCTCGTCTCAGTTCAATCCAGACCCGTCGTCGCCGTTCCGAGGACGACTTGCTGCATGAAGTAGTCAACGAAGGACCCGATACGATCGAAAAATTAAGGTGCCCAGCGTGCCTGCGTAGAATGGAAAAGCGCGAGAAGAAGATTGGCTCTCTAAGGTTTTTTGTCGATCGTTGCCTCGATTGTCAACACATCTGGCTGGACAAAGGCGAATTGGCAAAACTGCAAGTCGCTTTCGAGTACAGCGAAAAGGGCGAAGAAGCTGAACGCTTTCGGCAGCGACTGGAAAATATGTCCGAAGAAGAAAAAGCGGCCTTTGAACGACGGATCGGTAACCTACGCGAAGACAGCGTCTCTCGCGAAATCGCCTTCGAGTTGCTAACCAATTTAGTGCTGGGTTCATTTAGATACTAAAATCATTCCACACCTGTCTTTCCAGGCCGTAAACATTCGAGAGAAAACCGAAGCGGCGCTAAAACCAAATACGCTCCAAACGTATCGCTAGCTCAGGGTCAGTTCAACTGGACAATGATCCGATCCAAAAACCTCGGAGCGAATTCGGGCTGATGAAACGGCGTTTTGAAATTTATTGGAGACAAAAAAGTAATCCAATCGCCAACCAATGTTTCGTTCTCGCGCATTGTTGCGATACGTCCACCAACTGTACTGATCTGGACCGGATTCAAACTTTCGAAAAGAATCGAAGAACCCTGCTTCGACAATCGCGTCCAAACCTGCCCGTTCCTGCTCCGTAAAGCCTGCGTTCTTTTTGTTGGATTTGGGGTTGGCCAAATCAATTTCTGTATGGGCACAGTTAAGATCACCGCAAAAGATCACAGGCTTGCGGCGATCGAGTTTTTTGACATACGCCAGAAACGCTTCGTCCCACTGCAGTCGATAACCCAAACGCTTGAGTCCACGCTGCGAATTGGGCGTGTAGACATTGACTAAGTGGAACTCATCAAATGTCGCAGTGATGACCCGGCCTTCATTGTCGTGTTCCTCAATACCGATCCCCAGGGTATCTTTCTTGGGAGCGACTTTGCTCCAGATTGAAGTACCGCTATACCCGCGTTTCTTCGCAGAGTTCCAGATCTGGTGATATCCAAGATCCTCGACCCAGCCAGTATCGACTTGATCCGATTCGGCCTTCGTCTCCTGCAAGCACAGAATCTCGGGCTGATCGGCTTGAACGAATTCACGAAGCCCCTTCTCCATCGCGGCTCGAATTCCATTGACGTTCCAAGAAACTAGCTGCATTGATTAGATATCTCGCGAAAGAAAAAAACGGATTTAGGTCGGGCATTGTAGAACGGCCGATCATTCACTTCATAGGCCATCCGACAAGCCTGTGACGCAATCTTTGCGCGGTTATACCAAGCAATGGCGACTTCTGGCGGATTAACAATCGGAGTAAATTCACACCCAATCAATTCTGGCGATCGCAAGAAAGAGCGGCGGAAGCAACGCCGCCCAGGACACGCTTCACCAGCGGTTATTCAAGGCTCCGCATTGTTTCCGGTGACCGACCGAATCGCTCGACGACGAAGGCCCCTTCGGCGGAATGCCTGAGGACATAAAAAAACACCGAACACAAACAATGTGCTCGGTGTCATATTATATTAGCAGTTAGCAATTCGACTTGCGTCGAGTTTTAGTCTTAAGAGCCTATTTCTGACACAGGAACTTCGTCATCGTCATCGACTGCGATAGCGATGATTCCTCCCACTGCACCTAGGAGGCCAAGCCGCCCCAAGCCTCCACCACTGCCACCAAGTAGTCCACGGCGGCCACCAAGTAGTCCACGGCGGCCACCAGTATTGCAGCAAGAAGAAACAGGAGCAGGATTACAAGAATTGCAGCTTGAGAAGTTGCTGAAGTTTGATTCGGCTCCACAGCAACCACCAGAGGCACATCCGCATCCAACTGACTCGCCAGCGTACTCAATTGGAGCATCGTAAATGATGCCACTATCAACGATAGGATCAGAGTAAACTTCACCAGTGTAAACTTGTTCTCCGACGAACCCTGCGTCCTGCTGGCAAGTTAGGCAGACATCAAGAGAGTCTGAGTAACCAGCATCGTAAGGAATGTCAGCAAGTACTGCGTCCTGATAAGTGATTGGATCAGCAACAACGAAACCTGGCTCGATAGTGGCTGGCTCGATAGTGCCTGGCTCGATTGAAACTGGAAGCTCATCACTATCTACCAAATCGGCAACAGCACCTTCGTCAGTGATGACTGAAGCTTCATCTTGAACAGCTTCGAAGCTGACCGCAGCAAAACCACTTGGGCCAGCGGCAACAAAGTCATAAACACCGGGCTCAAGATCTGAAACCATAAAGCTTCCAGATGAGTCGGCTTGAACTTCAGCGACTTGGTTGTTGTCTCGGATGATGTGGACGTAAGTTCCTTCAACAGAATCTCTGTCGCCAAGTAGAGCAACAACAGATCCTTGCAACTGACCATCGTTCAATCGAACTCGGTTGGAGCCGACAACACGATCTTCGTCAGCCACAACTGTTGAAAGAATTTGCTCAGTTACTTCAGCGGGCAACTTGTCCTTGATGATTTGCTGGACTGAAGCGAAGTTTGGAGAAACCGCAGCGGCTTCCATCAAGTTGTCCAATTTGCCGGTGGCATCTGAAACAACTCGAACTCCATAAGCTGCAAATCCGGTCGCACCAGAAGCGACAAACGAGTATGCACCTTCGGGAAGTTGCTGAGCGATAAACGAACCATCTTCGTTAGTTGATGTTTCGGAGATGACTTCACCGTTTTGAACGAAATAGACTTTCAATTCGGCGAGTCCTTTGTTGACTCCATCAAGTGACGCGATCCGTCCTTCAACTGCACCATTACGGTTAAGTGCAACTGTGTGAACTCGTGCCAGTCCAATCGCGGAGTTGACCGCGGCGGGAGCCTGAACGTTTAACGAAATCGGGCTCGCATCGACCATTAATTGGTGAGCGGTCGCTGCTGCAGTTGCCATCAGTGGCAACGCGAACAACATTAAACCCAATCGCACTGTTTTCCATTTGTTTTTCATAACTTAATACACCATTTTCAAGGCTGCTAAACTACTGCTAATTATTATGGTATCCATCTCCATTGGCTCGTTTGAACCTGTAGATACCTACCTGTTTTAGGTCGGACAAATGCCTATGTCAAGGAATAACTCTCTAATAATTTAGGGGGATTAGGATATATTCCTCAAATCGGCAGATTTCGGCAGTGTAAACACTTATCTGGGCGAATTTTAAGGATTTTTTAGCTTTTTGCTTATAACCCCTACCTCCGGAGAGCTAGCCGATCCATACCTCGATCTGGGGATTCGACCGCTTAGAAAGGCAAGCCTTCCAGCCTGGACGCCCAAAGCCATCGCTTTTGCCATTTTGACCGGGCATTTTGCCTGAGCGACAGCTGAGTTGAGTAAGACTGCGTCAAATCCCAACTCCATCGCTATCGCAGCATCGCTAGCAGTGCCAATCCCGGCATCAATGATTACAGGATACTCCGGATCGTCCCTTTTCAAGTCATCCAAAATGATCTTGAGACTATTGTGATTTAGCACTCCAAGCCCCGAACCGATCGGGCTTGCCGCTGGCATTACGCTCGTTGCGCCGGCGTCTTTGAGCCTTCTGGCAATAATCGGATCGTCACTTGAGTAGCAGAGAACCTGAAAGCCCTCGGCAACTAACACTTTGGTGGCTTTAAGAAGTTCAATTGGATCAGGCAGAAGCGAACGGCTATCGCCAAGCACTTCCAGCTTTACCCAGTCGGCACCCGGGTTCCCTAAGCCACTGAGAATCTCTCTTCCCATCCGGGCGCAGCGAACCGCTGTTTGGGCATCGTAACAACCAGCCGTGTTAGGCAGCAAAGTCAAACGCTGTGGATCGACATAGTCCAAAATATTTCGGCCAGAGCTGTCGTGGAGTTTCTCCCTGCGAACCGCAATCGTGACACACTGTGTATGACTGACTTCGTGAGAGGCTCGCATGGATTCGAAAGAATCGTACTTTCCAGTACCAAGGATCAACCGACTATCGAACGTATGATTTCCAATTCGTAATTGGTCGGACGCGGCTTTTGAATCAGAGACACTGTTAACGTCGGCGTCGGCACCGGGCGAAGAAGTCTTAGACTCACTGTTCAGATTTTTCAAAACTTGATCCATTAACCACCTCCAACCAGCGTCACTATCTCCAACACATCGCCTTGAGCGATGATTGTCACTTCATGAACGTTACGCGGTTTAAGCTCATGATTAACCTCAACGGCAAGCGCACGAGTATCGAGCCCCAACTTTTTCAAGAGTTCAGAGACGGTACATCCACTTGGTAATTCGTGGGCTTCACCGTTGACTGTTGCGTTAATTACGTCGATCGCTTCGATTCCACAAAATGACTACTGAACATCGCGACACCGAAGGGTCCACGTCAACAAGCCCAAGGCATCGGCGTGGAGATTCAGCCATCGCAAGATTTTATCTACGACCTGGTAAAAGACAACGAAAAACCCACCAGCGAGCCGTTTAAGCCAATCAGTAGCTCTCCGCCATATCGCGGGCGTGATAGCTGCTGCGGACAAAAGGTCCACTGGCGACCTTCTTGAACCCCAATGATTTAGCCTTCTCACCTAGCATCGCAAATTCATCTGGAGGGATATACCGGACCACTGGAAGGTATCTTTCAAGGGATGGCTGAAGGTACTGGCCAAGCGTCAAAAAATCGCAACCAGCATCCAACAAGTCAGCCAGTACATCAAACAACTCTTCGTGGGTCTCGCCAAGCCCCAGCATCAAACCGCTCTTGGTTTTAATATCGGGATTGAGTTCCTTGACCCGCTTGAGCAAACCGAGCGTCCAGCGATAGTCGGATTTGGGCCCTCGAACACGTCGGTAAAGCCGCGGAACGGTCTCCGCGTTATGGTTGAACACTTCGGGGGCCGATTCGATCACACGATCCAACGCAGCTTTGTTGTGAACAAAATCTGGAGTCAGCACTTCGACCGATGCACCGGTACGCTCACGAACCGCAAGCACGCACTGGTAAAAGTGATCCGCGCCACCGTCAGGCAAGTCATCACGAGTCACCGAAGTAATGACAACATGTTTCAAGCCCAGTCGCTCGGCAGCCTGAGCAACTCGGTCTGGCTCGTCGGCTTCCAGAGCCTCCGGCTTTCCCCGACTGACGGCGCAAAAACCACAGGGCCGAGTACAGGTATTGCCCAACACCATAAAGGTTGCGGTCTGTTGCGAATAGCATTCCATGCGGTTGGGACATTTGGCATTATCGCAAACTGTTTCCAGATTCAGCTCTTCCAGGAGTTTCGCGGTTGAGCTGACAACATTCCCCTTTGGCACCTGTCGCTTAAGCCACTTGGGAAGACGGCTTTTTGAACCGGACAACCCGACCAAATCAGCCCTACCGCCCATCGAACCGCAAGACCCGCCGCCGCACGAACCCGCAGTTGCCTCTGGAGCCGTGCCGGTGTTGGTATTAATTACTGGTAACTCACTCATGTTTTCCCTAGGCATATTTTTCTGCAGATTGGCTTGGGCGTTAAACCACAAGCCCTTATCGCGTGCAACTGTTAGCATCTTAGGCGATTTTTAACTAACTTCTAGTCACATCGTCATTTCGAATCCGGCCAATGACGATATTTGAGAAGCGACTTGAATTGCTCAATGGCTTACTCGCCCCCATCATCGTGAACCATTGGCTCAGTAGCCTCCTCCAATTTGTTGTTTAAGTTCAACCTCCGATCTGTTCAAATCTCCCTTTTATGGCCGGCAAAAAGAAGAAAAAGAAAAAGACATCTAAAGATGGCTCGACCGATCAAAGTCAAGTTATCGCCGAGAACCGGCGTGCGCGACACAAGTACGAGATCCTTCAGCAGATCGAATGCGGTGTGATGCTCATTGGAAGCGAAGTCAAAAGCCTTCGCGAAGGCAGCGTCTCGCTCAATGAAGCCTATGTGCGGGTCGAGAAAAATGAGCTTTGGCTGATCGGTGCTGACATCGCTGAGTATCGCCAAGCCAGTTTCTGGAACCACAAACCCAAACGAGCCCGAAAGCTGTTGGTCCACCGACGCGAGTTGGACAAGCTTTCCCAAAAAGCTTTCGAGAAAGGGCTGACGCTGGTTCCATTGCGACTGTTCTTTAACGCTCGCGGGATCGTCAAAGTGATCGTGGCGGTCGCGCGAGGTAAGAACATCTTCGACAAACGGCAAACGCTCAAAGACGCCGACAACAAAAGACGCCTGAGTCGCGAAATGCGAAATCGAAGCAAGTAAGCCTTCGCTGGCAACGGCGGCTCAGCGCGGCTAAAACTGGAAGCCCAACGTCTCTTGCGACAACATGCCGCGAATTCCGTTAAGCCTTTCCCGCGGATTACCGTTGCGACATAGATGGCTTGGGGAATTCCATAGCGAGTTGATCCAAAGAAACTTGAGCGGCGGAGCGCGAGTTAATTAGCCGTGGGATCATCTGTCGCCGTGTTCATCAATATTTGGATAAATGGATTTATGTCGAAGAAGTCCACGGCTCCATCGCAATTAAGCCGGCTTGCCCAAATGCTCTAGCCCATAAAACAAATCAATGTTCCCGATCGGGGCATCGCAGTGACGGAACATGTTGACCACCTGAGCGCGGTGATGGGCGCCGTGCATTGTCAGCTGAATGGCCGACTCGCCAACCAGGATGCGGATCGGTGGGCCACCAAAAGAAACTTCAACAACGCCGACTGCCTTTTGTTGGTCGACGTTTGCCAGATAGGCATCACGTGCGGCTGCATTAGCGGTCCACAAATCCTTTAGCTCGGAGATTGACGTTGTCTCAGCAGTTTGTGGAAACGGTGCGCCACCACCACTGTTCCAGTTGTTCACCCAAAACAGCTCCGCATCATACATGTGGAGCAAGCTCTTGCGGATCGAACCTAGTCCCATGTCAAATTCTCGATCCAACGCTGCGTCATCAAGAGACATTGCGTTATCAATAACCTGCCCAAAAGCCCAGTCACCATATTCAAAAAGTCGCTGTACCGTGCCAAGCCGCCATTGGATGTCTTCGCCAATCGACTCGTTGACACCAAGGCCGGAACCGGTCATCGCTGTGACAGCTTCAGGAGACTGGGCCGTGGAACCAGTGGCCAGCTTGTAAAAAATCCAGTCGATGCCGCCGGGAATCGTGCGATCGAACTGTTTTAGATAGTTGAGCGCCTGGGCTCGATGGTGGATGCCGTGGATCCACACGTGAAGCAGCAAATCGTGAAGCTGATGGCTGTATTCAGCTTTCGTGCTATCCAGGTATTTGATCGTGGCGTTCCAGTTGTCAGACTGGTTCTGGCGAATCAAGTCAAGCCGTCGACTTGCGACTTCGTCAAGCGACTGAGCGATCTCGGCAACCGACTTTCCACCTGGGTCGTGCGGGAATTCACGCCATGGGGATGACTCCCAACGCTCCATCCACACTTGATCGGCCGTGAGGATATGGAACAGCGTTGCCCGCAACGTTCCCATCCCCATTTCTTTGGGTTGATCCAACTGGGCATCGGTTAGGCCATCGCATAATTGAACGATTTTTTCATTCGCCCATTGGCTGTAAGCATAGAGACTTGTAAACAATTCCTGCATATCGGGATCCCGTTTTAAACTTTGATTGAGCGCATTGGTTTACCGCGACTAAGTCGCCACTGCAATGACTACCCTAGGCATCAATGGAGATTATAGGAGATGTGAATTTTATTACTTGTCTCTGTCGCACGAAAGTCATTTTCGCTCGCATCTCAAGATAGTCCTGTTAGAATCGCGGACCCAGACTCCAAACAAACCAAACCCAAAATAGAAAAACTGTTGAGAGCGAGTTGACCATGAAATCAATGACAATCTCTGGCATGGCTTGCACCGCGATACTGGCCAGTCTACTAACCTGCTCAATTTGCCAACCGCTACTTGCCGACCATGGTGAACCCATCGCTATTCGCCAGTGGCCTGACGGTGGTTTCTCAGTGGAGACAATGTGGGATCTGCACGTTGCAGTTGGACTCAACGACGAAACGCGAAAACTTCTCCCTCGCAAACCCGATGCAGAACTTGAGTCGCTGCCCGGGATGGCTGGTTTGGGGGCCAATCTTGCTCGGCCAGCCAATCAAGAAAGTCCGACCCTGGGAGAATTACCGGACAACCCCGTGCCACATCAAATGGGATTGGTGATTTCCAAGAACTACGAAACCAAACCACATCTCGACGCTCGACCATTGTCTACTAAGACCTTTATATTTGCCGATGGCCTCGAGATTTACTTTCTGGATCACGATCGGGTTTCCATGGAAGATCGCATGTTGGAGATCAAACGTTTTCCTCAGCGGGGGTGGCGACCTGCATTTGTGGCTGTCGCAACGGGGAAACAATTTACGGCGGAGTTTTGTGCTAAGTATGCGGCTGCTCGCCAACCGTCTCTGATGATTGTGAACCCTTCTCTTGAAAAGATCGGCGACAAGGTCGTCGAGAAGATTGCTCACAACACCGTAGCCGCTGTAGCGGGCGAAAAGTCCAAGCCCGACGAGCCCAAGACCCGGCAGACAAGATTCGTTTCGCTTGGAACAAAACCTTATCAAATGTCAGAAGAAGTCTCCAAACTGTTCCAGAAAAAGGAAGCCGCTTCGGCCGCCTCACGGAAAATGTTCTCTGAGCTATCGGTTGAACAGATGAATTTCAAACCTGCCAACGGAACGCATACGCCGCGCTGGAACACGGAGCACATGATGGGTCGAGAACTCGTGTTCTTTTCGCAAATCTATCACGCCGTCGATCCTACGATTAAGATCATGAATCTAAATCCAAAGCAAATGCCAAAAGATTACAAGTTTGCGCATCCCGACTGGACTGGTGAAGAAGAAGCCAGACAAATGTTGCGCGTCGAAAACTTCACACGTCGTTTCGCTTACTTGCTTGATGGAATGGATCTCAATTCCAGACCCAAAGGCAGTCGCTGGACTCCGCGGGCATTGCTTAAACAGATGGAACGTCACTACGGCGAACATACGGCCAACGTCGTAAAGAAAAAGCAGCTTGAAGGTTGGCCCAAAAAATAATAGATCAACCAGAGCCTCTAACCTGCTCAGGTCATCCCTGGTTTCCACCGACCGAGCCCAAGAACCTGAACTTCGCTAAGAACCTGCCTTTGAACCTTATACTTCCTAGTGTCGTACTGGTACTTGGTCCCCTGCACTTCCTCGGTTAAAAAACAGCGTATATTTCAACGACGATAGAAATTGGCTGGTCCTCAACCGCAACCGCGCGACAAGACGTTTGCATGCTCAAGCTAGAAAACATCAAGAAATCCTTCATCCAGCCGGACAAGCAACGAGTGGCGATTCTTGACGTGCCCAGTTTCGAAATCGCCCAGGGGGAACAAGTCGTTTTGATCGGACCCAGTGGGTGTGGCAAAACGACGATGCTTCATACCATTGCCGGGATCACCAAGCCGGATTCTGGCAAAGTCATGCTTGATGGGATCGAAGTAACACGTTACTCCGAATCCAGCCGAGATCGTATTCGTGCTGACAAACTGGGCTACGTGTTTCAAACATTCAATTTGCTACCCGGATTTAGCGCTCTGGAAAACGTGATTCTTGGAATGACGTTCGCGAGAAAAAAGCTCGCACCAAAACGGGCCAGACAATTGCTGGAACGAGTTGGGCTGGGGCATCGACTTGGCAACAAGCCCCAACAGATGTCCGTCGGTGAACAACAGCGAGTTGCCGTTGCTCGGGCACTTGCCAATCAACCCAAGCTGCTGCTGGCCGACGAACCGACGGCCAACGTTGACCCGGGCAATCAACAACAAATTATTGACTTGATCAAGCAAACCAGCCAGGAAGAAAACATCGCGTTGTTAATGGTGACCCACTCCATGGACGTCGCCGGACAATTCGACCGAGTTGATCGACTTGACGAGATCAATCTTGTGGTCAGCCAAGCTAAAACGCTTTCCCAATAAACATAATGAACGTATTCAAAATCGCATGGCGAAGCATACAGCACCGAGGGCTTGGCTCGTTTCTGACCATTCTCTCGATGGCGCTGGGCGTGATGATGGTGGTGGCGGTGTTGACCATCCACGGCTTGGTTTCGCAGTCATTTCGAAGCAACAATAGCTTCGGATACAACATCATTGTTGGAGCCCGAGGAGGTGGTCTTCAGCTAACGCTTAATTCGGTTTACTACTTAAGCAAGCCCGTCGAGAACATCCCTTACGAATACTATCTGGCGTTTTGCGGAGCTGAGAAACGCGCCAAGGAACTAAAAAACTCGATCGCTTACCAAGCTCAGCAAAGCATCATTGAATCAACCGCCAGCGCGGCAATGGCCATGGGCGGGCTTGGGCTTGGACCGGCAATCGCTGATTCAATTGCCGCCGATTCGTTCGATCATCAGCAAGCCTCTGCGATGAAGATTAACAAGCCAGGGGTCTACAAACGCTACACCCACATGGCAATCCCGCTTTGTCAGGGCGACTATTACGTTGACCCGGAAACTGGTGCGGCGTTTCGCTGTGTCGGAACCGTCCCCGAATTCTTCACTGAGTTGGTTCTCGACATCGATACCGAAGAGAAATTCAAATTCGCTCAAGGTCGATGCCTTCTTGAGCAATCACCCGAAAGCGGCTTTTTTGAATGTGTCGTCGGGGCAACCGTTGCCAGACGCTGCGACATTCAACTAGGCGACAAACTTCAAGCCACTCACGGCGACCCCAACAGTGCTTCGGCCCACATTCACGAGCAAGACTACACCGTTGTTGGAATTATGGAATCGACCGGCACCCCGCATGACGGCGTCGTGTTCCTCAACCTCGAAGGCTTCTATCTGATGGAAGACCACGCCAAAAACGTCGAAGACGATTCGGTGCTTGGAACCGGAGACGACGAAGAAGACGAGCCCGAGCCGCCAGTCGATGAGTTCTTTGCCGATGATGAAACCGAAGGCCAGCCCAATCCAGCCCAAGACACTTCAGCAACCGCTGGATCGGATCAAGAGGCGAATTTGGACGCGCCGCAAGCGAATCAACTGACCGCAGAAGAAGAATTTATCCGCAAACAAAACGCGACCCGGATTCCTCTTCCTGTTGAGCAACGAGAAGTCACGTCGCTACTGGTTCGCACTTCCAAAAACGATCCCTTTGGAACTCTCGGCATGTTCCTGGCTCCTCAAATTAATCAAGGCTTCCTCAACCGAACACTCGACTGGACACCATACCGCCCCGAACAAGCTCAAACGGCAGCTCAGGCTGTCAACCCAGTCGGACAAGTCACGGAGCTTTTCGAAACCTTCGTTACTCCAATGCAGTGGTTGCTACTTGGATTGACCGCGATGATCTGCATTGTCTCGGCGCTGAGCATCCTGGTCGGCATTTACAATTCGATGAACCAACGCCAGGGCGAGATCGCTGTGATGCGAGCCTTGGGTGCCAGCCGAGGCAAAGTCATGATGATCATGCTTTGCGAATCGGTGATGCTAGCTCTTTTGGGTGGAATTCTTGGCTGGGTTGGTGGTCATGCCCTCAACGCCGCGTTGAGCCCAATGATCGAGCGGAAAACGGGAGTGACAACCAACTTTTTTGAATTCGCTCCAGCAACGGAACTCAACGCTTTTTTCGCAGGCACGTTACCTGAACGCCTTGGTTCAATTGGCGTTTCCCCTGAGTTATTGCTAATTCCTGCATTGATTCTGCTGGCGGTACTTGTCGGCATCTACCCTGCCCTCTCAGCCTACCAAACAGACGTTAGTCAATCGCTAGGCAAATAGTCAGGGCCGAGGACAGTTCAGCAGAATCGCCAAGCCGCATATTTTGCCATTTTTCTCGGGAATTACTCTTCTATTTGCGAATGCTCGTTTTCCTTTTTCGATGGCAACGATACCATATGAAGACGCAAAGTTTGAAGCCCCGATGCTCCGTCGGTGATCGCATCCTTCAGTTTGCACCTGTCGCCAAACATAAGTCTGATACGGACCAGTCAGAACCTTGATCTCCTATAGAAAAAATGTCTCCTGGACGAGAGTCCTTCGCCTGACGATTTCGATGTTGGTTGCTGCGCTGGCGTTGATCACTGCCCAGCAAACAAACTCATCTGGATCTGCTTCTGCCGCGACATCCACTGTCTGTCCGTTCTGCACAGCGGTCGCCCTGACCTTTTCAGAACAAATCAATGACAGTGAAATCGTCGTAGTAGCGGAGTTGATTACTGTTCCGCCACCGGTAACTGATCCCGAAGAGGATTTTCCCAAGGGCGAGTTTGAGATCGTCGAAGTGCTCAAGGGAGAGAAGTTCGTCAAACAGGGCATGGATTTCGAGACGCAGCTGGTGGGCACTTATCCTCAAGGCCAGAAGTTTCTCGTCATGGGAGACAATCCTCCCAAAGTTGCCTGGACAACTCCAATGAAAGCCTCAGATCGGGTGTTTGAATACCTTGGCAAGATTCAGGATCTTCCAGAATCAGGCGCTGAGCGACTGGTCTTTTTCCAGGATTTTTTCGAAGACAAAGAGTCGGTTCTGGCGTTTGATGCGTTCGATGAATTCGCGCGTGCACCGTACGAAGATCTCATCGCGATGAAAGATCAAATGGATCGCGAAAAACTCGTCAGCTGGATCATGGACAAAGACACGTTGATCAACCGCCGCCGATTGTATTTCACGATGCTTGGTGTCTGCGGAAGCAAAGACGAAATCCCAATGCTTGAAGAGCTGATCAAATCCGACAGCCGCAAAAAGCGTGCTGGTCTGGACGCGCTGATCGCTTGCTACCTCAACCTCAAAGGCGAAGCCGGCGTCGACTTGGTCGAAAAGACATTCATCACCGACCAGGAGGCCGACTACATCGATACGTTGGCGGCTGTAACGGCGCTTCGGTTCCACGGAACTGAGGTCGAGGTTGTTCCCAAGGCTCGGATCGTCAAAGCGGTTCAGCAGCTTTTAGATCGTCCGAAATATGCCGACATGGTAATTCCCGATCTAGCACGCTGGGAAGACTGGTCTTCAATGGATCGGCTGGTCACGATGTTTAAAGAAGCCGATCCGGATTCGAACTGGTTACGGGTTCCTGTGATCACTTATCTCAGAGCATGCCCTAAACCCGAAGCAGCAGCCTACATTGAAGAACTGGGCAAGATTGACCCTGAAGCCGTCGAGCGAGCCGATTTCTTTCTCGGCTTTGATGACGACGATGAAGATGACGACGATGAAGAGGATGGCGAAGAAGAGGATGACGATGAATCGACTCCGGTGATCAACCAGCAATCCGAGTTGGAGACTTCGAGCAACCAGAACACGCCCGCCACGACAAACGACACCCATGTCGTTCAGAAAATACCTGTTAACGCATCCCAGGACCTTACACCAGTTGTTGTAGCGACCTCGGCGGTAGAAGCCATCGCCGACGGCCAACCCGGCAATCTGGCGAACCTCAACGTGCCAGTGAACTCTCAACCTGAAGCTTTCGTATCAACTGAAGCAGGCTCAATGTCTGCCCAATCGTCGCCTGTTGTCGCGCAAGCTGCTCCAGCTCCGGCTTCAACAGTCGTCGTGGCCAAAGTGCCCAATCTCACTTGGCCGATCATTTTCGTACCAATGGCGATTTCGGTTCTATTGTTCCTGCTGCTTTGGTCAGTCGTTAATGGCTGGTTCGAACGGCTGATTTTTTAGAACCATCGGTTTGCCCAGTGACAAATGGGTAACTGGTCGTCCGGTAACTGCCGTCGACTCAACCGCTGAAAACGTTTTGAGGGCGTTTGATTGGCAGCGCCTTTTGCACAGTTTCTTCAGAAGATACGTGGCCGAATAACGGGCCGTCAACGCTGCGGCTTGAATTGAGCCTAACACCCGCTAGTCAGCGTTTTACACCGTATTGGATTGATAACTGAGAATTGAATTGGGAGTTCTGAAATTCTGACCTATGATAAAGAATATGAACAACGCAAAGTTTAATCCGCCAGCACCTCAGCTTGGCAACGCCAGCCTTCAAGACAACGAGTTTGCCTACCGCTCGATCAGCAAAGCCGCGATTGCTTCGTTTACATTTGCAATCTTCGGAGCGATGACGGCTTTTTTGGCTCAGATGTTTGTTTTGATTCCTGTCTTGGGATTGGTGTTTGGCCTGGTTTCGCTCGCGAGCTTTCGTCGCTTTCCCGACGAAATGACAGGCAAAGTGTTCGCAAAAATCGGTTTGATTTGTTCATTGCTAATTTTTGTCACCAGTGTCGCTTACCATAGTTACATCTACGCAACTGAAGTTCCGCCTGACCACATGCGGATCGCCTTCTCGGATTTACGGCCCAATCCGAAGACTCCCAACATCCCGTATTCACCAAAATCAGAAGAGTTGGATGGAAAAAAAGTATTCCTCAAGGGCTATGTCCGCCCAGGGGTAAAAAAACGCAAACTCAAAGAGTTCATTCTTGTAGGCGATTTTGGGTCCTGCTGCTTTGGTGGCGATCCAAAAATTACTGATGTTGTCGCAGTCTCAATCATTGGCGATGATACCGTCGACTACGGGTATTCGCTTCGTCGGATCGCGGGAACGTTTCGGTTGAACAAACGAACTCGGCGGACGAAAGAAAAAGATGTTCCTCAAGTGTTTTATGAGATTCACACCAACGAAGTTCGTTAGGTTGGTGCGATGATCGTAAGAACCAAGGAGAAGCTTAAAACATGAGATTACTAGCCAACCTTTTTTTAGTTGCGATCTTTTTCTGCGCAATTCCATCACAGACCAACGCTCAAGAAACAAAGGGGCAGGCAACCGCTAAACAAACGACTGAGCCCACTGTCGAATCAGAATCAACGCAAACCAAACTCGCTGCGACACCCGAGACCAGCTCCGACACTGACACCGATACCGACACGCCGAACAAAACCTTCGAGTTAACGTTTGACGATCTCAAATTCGAAATGGAAAAGGGCGGCAAATTCGACCGCTCGATGTTGACCGATAAAATCAATTCGTACGACAACAACATCATCACGGTCCGGGGTTACATCCGGCCAAGCTTTAGCCAATCTGGATTGAAGAAATTCATTTTTGTTCGCGACAATAAAGAGTGCTGCTTCGGCCCGGGAGCTGCACTCTTTGATTGCATTCTGGTTCGAATGACCAAAGGCTCAACAACCGACTATACCGTTCGCCCTATCACGATTCAGGGCAAGTTCTCTTTGAAAGAGTACGAGGGGCCAGATGGTAAGATCTGGGCGATCTATCGCATGAACGACGCTGACGTGAAGTAGCGATAGTCGCCCGTGCCTTCTCGTCGGGCAGCGCAATGTGGGTGACCGGTTACACCCAGCCTGCCCGGTTTGCACCGGCCAACCTGGTTCTCTACCAGTCATCAACCAACGAACGGGTCAGATGCGTACAGCTCGCTGCTTCGCGAAGAGGCTGTGATTTTTCTAGCCGTTTTGGCGCTAGCCACGAACGACCCGTTGTCCGTGCAATCTACCAGACAACTCTAATTCAAAGACACAATTTCACCGCCGGCAACCGAAGCCAGCCCGCGAAACGTTATCACGTCGATTGAGTCACTAATAAACTGAGTTGATCCGTCGGCCAGCGTCACATTGACACCGCCAGGATGGTAGCTTCTGAAATTCTCAAAATTATCCTGCGATGAGTTTGGAGCTAAATCTGCGGCGCCAACAATGCGTGCGAACGGCTCACTAACTCCAGAAATGACACCAGACCAAGTGACTGTCCCAAAATCATTTCTTCTTTCACCGATCATCAACGTATTGCTACTTCCATCCCGAATACTTCGAAAACCAATTTCGCTATCGGCGAAGAAAACTCCGTTGCCTTGACGAGGGTCTTCACTGAACTCAAGTGTGCCAAAAACACCTGAGTAATTACTTCGGGCAACCATTAGCGAGTTACCACTGCCACCACTACCGGGAATAGTTTGGGTAGTCCCGCTTCCACCTGTCGTTCCCACGGTCGCGACTTCGGTATCGAGGCTCAAGACTTCTCCGTCCGGATCAGAAGTACAAAGAAGAACGGGCAAAACCTGGGCAATGATATTCTCATCTGCATCAACTGGGCCATTAAAATCAATCTGCTCTGCGAGATTGTTCGCTTCAATAAACGGCAAAATGATCGAGGTCCAGCCCCATCCGGCCAGCCCATCCGAATCGTTTGACTGCTGGTTTACGTTCCATCCAGGGGGAAATTCTCCGTGCGAGCTCTCGTAGTTGATAACAGCCAGCCCAAGCTGGCGACTCTTATTGCTGCAATCAATTCTTCTGGCTGCCTCGCGTACCTGTTGGACCGCTGGCAACAACATCCCAATCAGAATGCCTATAATCGCGATCACAACCAGAAGTTCCACTAGAGTAAATCCTGATACACTTCGAATTTTCATTGCGAACATCCCTTGATCATTGGAAAGAACGGTAAACACCGAGGTGCTTCCAATTGGTTAGACGCCACACGACGCCTAACCTTTCTTCAATATTCCGGGTTTTCTAAATAACACGCATACTTAAGGAGTTGCAGTCCTGGCCACAACGCGTTCCAACCCGCCTCAGAGCTACAAAACCCCGCAGACGCATCGAGACAGCCACAAATCGGGCGATTTCACAACTGTCGAAACGCGACTCAGTTGGTACAATTTCGGTTCAAAATCCAACTCAATTACCGAAATTTTAACGAGTAACAATGGCTTTTCTGGAATGGGTCAACCGGCGAATCTTCACGACAGTCCACGGCAACAACCTGGTCTACAACACTTGTTGGGAAGATCCCCGTCTTGACCGGGAAGCGCTTCAATTTGGTCCCGACGACAACGTCTTGGTGATTACATCGGCAGGCTGCAACGCATTGGACTATGCACTGGCGGGGCCAAATCAGGTTAATGCGGTCGACATGAACCCACGGCAGAATGCGCTGCTTGATCTCAAGATGAGCGGCATTCGCAATCTGGAGTTTGAAGACTTTTTTGCGATGTTTGGCCAGGGACATTTGCCAGGCGTTAAGAAAATATACGAGCAAAAGCTCCGCGCCGAACTTCCGACTTGGTCTGCCGACTTTTGGGACAAAAAAATCAAGTGGTTCGACAATCGTCGTAAGACATTTTACTTTCGGGGAACCTCGGGAACTGTCGCCCGACTTGTTAAAATTTACACCGACAAAGTTATCCGTGTTCGCCCGCATCTGGATTCACTGCTTAACGCCGATTCTGTCGATGAGCAAAAGACGATCTATGAGACCCATCTCAAGAAAAAGTTCTGGTCCGGGTTGATAAAGTTCACGATGAACCGCGACACGACAATGTCGATGCTAGGTGTCCCCAAGGCTCAGCGAAAACAGATCGAAACCCAGTACAAAGGTGGTCTAGTCAGGTTCATCCAGGATTGCATGGAGAGCGTATTTGTGGAACTGCCAATGAAGGACAATTACTTCTGGCGTGTCTACATAAACGGATCCTATTCACGCGATTGCTGTCCGGAGTACCTCAAGCCGGATAACTTCCAAGCCCTCAAGAACGGCTTGGTTGACCGCATCACAACGCACACCGATTCTGTGCAGGGCTTTCTGGAGAAATACGACGGGAAGATCTCTCGCTATATCCTGCTGGATCATATGGATTGGCTTAGTGATCAGTTCTTTCCGCTACTTGAATCAGAATGGCAAGCCATCGTTGACCGCGCTGCTCCGGACGCCCGAATCATCTGGCGCAGTGGAGGCTTGCGGACCGACTTCATTGACGAAGTTAAAATCAATCGAGATGGAGAAATCCAGAAAATCAGCCCCATGCTCTCCTACGATGAACCATTGGCCCACCGACTTCACGAGAAGGATCGCGTCCATACCTATGGAAGCTTTTACATCGCCGAGTTGAGCGCGTAAGCGTAAACTCAAACGCCAATCGAAGACTGACAACGGGACGGCTTGAATCAAACAAGTTCGACTTCAATCATTGAGCTCCCCGATATCCTTAGGTTCCCACTGCGAAAATTTTCCTCATGGCTTTTATTTCCGACATGAAAGTGCTTTACCACATGCTGGTAAAACCTGTTCGTGGCGACAATCATGCCGAACGCATGGAGAGTTTTTACGGCGGCCAAGCCGACGCTTACGACGATTTTCGCAAACGTCTGCTTAAGGGCCGGGAAGAACTCTGGGGCACATTGCCCAGGCCCGAAGGTGGCGTCTGGGTCGACATGGGTGGAGGGACAGGTTCCAACATTGAAAATCTGGCCGACGACATCGATAAACTCAAGCAAGTCTATGTTGTCGATCTTTCGGAATCGCTTCTGGATGTCGCGACCGAGCGTTTCAAAGCCCGTCAATGGAACAATGCTCAGGCGATCGCCGCCGATGCAACCAAATTTCGTCCTCCCGAAGGACTAGCCGATGTGGTCACGTTTTCCTACTCATTGACCATGATTCCCGACTGGTTTGCGGCAATCCAAAACGCGCTGGCCATGCTTAAACCAGGCGGTCACATCGGTGTCGTCGATTTCTACGTTGGTCGCAAGTACCCACCGGCTGGTTTGCAAAAGCAAAAATGGCTTGCCCGTACGCTTTGGCAACCCTGGTTTGCGACCGACAATGTTTTTCCGTCGCCGGATCATCTACCGTTCTTGATGAGTCATTTTGAGCAGGTACATTTGGTCGAAGCACGAAACCGCATGCCCTACGTTCCGCTGCTGCGAACCCCATACTACCAGTTCATCGGTCGAAAGCCCCAATCCTGAGCATTATGTGGCGAGCAATACTCCTTGGAAAACTATCGTTATCGATCCTGGCATCATTTGTCGTTGGAGCCATTTGTGTCAGCCAACCTTCGCGTAGCCAGTACACCTGGGCGGTCAGCGCTCGCTGGATCGGAATCGGAGTTTTCTTTTTGCTGCTTGGAGCGATACAGATTTGGGTGATCTACGTTTTGATGAGAAAGAAAACTCAAAGCCAATCCAAAAAACCGCTGGCAGGATCGTAAGCCGATCTATCAAGCTAGTGGTCTGTCAGATCTGAATTGACGGGTGCCATAATATATACGCTCGCGTAAGCATGCTCAGGCAAGCGTGAAGCATGGCACCCGTTTTACTATTCATTTCAGGATTGAAGGACCACTAGTTTACTGAGATAAAAACCTCAATTCTCAAGCGGAAGGTAGGTATCTCGCAGAGCCAGTTGGCTCGGAGATTTATGAAAAGCGGGCGATTAACGATACTCAATCGGTTACTATAGTCGCTCGAAAATGAAGTCCACTGGAAACCAGACATGAGTGATGAAAACCACGTTGCACTGACCGGCTATGATCGCCTGAGCGAATCAGAGATGCACACAAAAATTGAGGCCTTTCGCGAGAGCCTGTCCCGACGGCGTTCAATTCGTAAGTTCTCTTCTGATCCGGTACCGCAAGAAATCATCGAAACGGCAATTCGCGCAGCTGGATCGGCACCATCTGGGGCCAATCATCAGCCTTGGCACTTTGTGGCCATTTCGGATCAACAGACCAAAGCAAAGATCCGCGCAGCAGCCGAAGAGGAAGAGCGCGAATTTTATCAGCGACGCGCGCCCCAGGATTGGCTTGACGCGCTGGCTCCCCTTGGCACAGATGAACACAAACCATTTCTTGAGATCGCACCTTGGCTGATCGCCGTGTTTGCCCAGCGGTCGATTGAAACCGCGGCCGGGGAGAAAAAGAAGAATTACTATGTGACCGAATCGGTGGGTCTGGCAACGGGCATGTTGATCACCGCACTTCACAGCGTGGGGCTGGGAACACTCACCCACACTCCATCGCCAATGGAGTTCCTGACTCAAATTTGTGATCGGCCGAAAACAGAAAGACCGTTTGTTCTGCTGGTGGTCGGCTATCCCGCCGATGATTGCCAAGTCCCAACCAAAGCCATGATCAAAAAAGAGCTTTCAGAGATCAGCACGTTTATCTAAATCAGTAGAACAGGACGACTGTAGGCCGTGTCGTTCAAACGACAGCGAGTGTTGTCTTCCCCGGCCTGCATTGATGCGTTACATGGTGTCCTTGTTTTTCCCTTTCGGATTGACTGGGATCGCCAGCGCTCAAGAGCGTGAACTTAAGATTCCTTGCACCCAAAGGCGACAAGTAGTTGGGGCGTTCAGTCGGTTGCTGCTTCGCCCTAAGTCACCCTCCCTCTGGGGGCTCTTCATCGTTTTTAGTGGGT
>CAYSQZ010000012.1:0-1742 GCA_964433035.1 uncultured Pirellulaceae bacterium
CAGACTAGGCACTATTTGCAAAGCGGCACAGCGTTCAGTAATGGATGGCGTTGCGGCAAAATCGCAGCGAACAAACTCGCACCATGACTGTTAAGTTGAAATCCAGTTGAAGGACTAACAAACCAGGCGCTCGGGTCCCCAAGCGCTATCTCGTCATTTTGATTACTAAAGTCAGAACCTCTCCGTCCCGCTGGGAATTCCCTGTTAGCGCTCTCAAAATTGTGCAGACCCAGCGCAATCTGCCTCAGCTGATTAGCACACTGAATTCGTCTCGCTGCTTCTCGTACTTGCTGAACCGCTGGCAATAGCATGCCGATCAAAATTCCAATGATTGCAATCACAACCAGTAACTCTACTAGCGTAAAGCCCCGGCTTTTTTTGACACTGGCATATGACACCTCACTCAAAAAAAGATGAACGGTCGTATGTACCGAGCTAAAATACAGAATCTGACAAGAAGTAATCCAACTCGGGGCATCTCTAGTGTACAAGAATTTCCTTGCTCAGGCAATTTATTTTACCGTGTTCAAGTTTCAATGAAGGCCCATTGGGCAGAAAGCTATTTCGAATCGGACCCACCTGCGTGATCCTGGCGATCGGTCACAATTTTCTTCCAGTTTCGATATGAGTTGTCAACTGGACTCTGCCCGGTCAACTTCCGCAGCGCATAAACCACTGCGTTCCGATTTCGATTCGGCGATTGACTGATCTTCAGTACCGCGTTTGAGGCCTGAATCGGTGTCAACTTTTTGTTCTGGACGACAAAGTCAATCCGCTGCTCACCCGGCCAAGGCCCTGGGTCTTTTATAGGCAGCACGACAGAAAAGTCCTGCTCCAAATACGTTATGTCGGCGCGGACAGCAAACGGCACGAGGTCTCTCCCCCCGCCAGAGCCGTAATACTCTGGAGGAAGCGGTCTGCTTGCGTGCGGAATCAAACCCCGAGCTGAATCGCTGGTGCTGATTGAAGGTGCGTGGCAAAGAAGGCAATTTCGTAAATGATTGATCCCCACCAGTTCACGTTGCACCAATTCGCCACCGACATCAATTGGAAAATGAGGGTGGGGCAATTCAAGCATCTCGACCAGTTCGGGAATTGCTTCCTGATCATTAAGGCGAACCAAAGCCTCTGCACTGTGCTCAGCGACAACATGCCAGGGATATTTAATTCCTTCAAGGAGCAATTGACGATACTCAGCCGGTGCAAAATCCGCCAACGCCTCTGTCGCAGCGATGCGAACCTGTGGCACCAAATCAAACTTGGCTTTGTTCACAATCAGCTTTATTGCAGTTTTGGAATCAGACTCTCGCAATGCTTCAATATAATCCAGTCGCAAACGCGGATGATCAATCTGTAAAATCTGATCGATGGTTTTCAGTTTCTGCGAGGAAGGGTCTCCCATACGGTTGCCCATACGATCCCTCAAATGGTCTTCCATGCAATACGAAACCGCTTGTTTGATCGAAAGATTTCGAAACGCATCATTCTGAGCCGCATCTCGACTACCAAGACTTCCATTGAATCGTGCTATCATTCGCCCCAACGAAGATGCCACATGACTCAGGTCACGGATCTCGTCAGTGTCACTTTGACACGATTTCCCCATTGCCAGCGGTAAACCATGCAGGTCTATTCGCTTGGCCAAAAGATCATTGAGCGGTTGAATCGCAGGCGCGTCCTTGGGTATTCCAACTCCCATCGTTCGCAATTGGCGAGCCAAACGAGATTTTTTTTCGTTCAAC
>CAYSQZ010000012.1:1842-40206 GCA_964433035.1 uncultured Pirellulaceae bacterium
TCCAACTCCCATCGTTCGCAATTGGCGAGCCAAACGAGATTTTTTTTCGTTCAACGTTGCTTCTGTTTCCTCCGTCTTCAGAATGTCACGACTTTCCAAAAGACGATCAATCTTGTCGATCGACAACCGCAGCTTCATTTCCGGAGGGCCATTGGAGTAAACAAAATCTTTCGCTTGCTGGAATTCGATATCGTTCCTGAACAATTCAATCGACGGAGCATCCTGAAGTGCGAGCCTCAGCGCCGACGGCCCAAGATTCTGAATTCTCACAATCGAATGGTCCAAAAATTCCGGGTCAGGCAGAGGCAGCTTTCCATTTTTTACGAAAACCCCAAAAGCCTTGGGGCTAATTCGATTTACAAGATCCGATTCAACCGGTTGAAACCCAACATTTTTTTCCCAAACCAGACGTTTCTTGGCCAAGTTACACAAAATAGATTCAGAAACAGATAGCACCGAACAAATGGTATAGGCTTCATCCTCGGTGTAAAAGCTGAGGTTTGGATTAGACAAGTCGATCTCATCAAAGTTATTGCGACTGTCAAATATTCCTTCCCGATACCTGACGCGAAGTGCCATCAATTCATCAACCCCAAGCGAGCGGATATCCAGACCGGCTATATGCTGATCAACTTTTTCAATCGTCTCGTCCAATTTGGAAATGTGCTCAAAAGGAAAATTCGCCATTCCAACACGAACGCTACCGCTCATCGGGCCGTCAAGCCGGTTTTCCAAAAACTGCACTCGCCGTTTGAGTTCAACCGCAATTTGACGCAACAGAAATCCTGCGTTATCCCGAAGCATGATGGCTTTAATTGATTCGTCATTCAACGTCACAGTACCCAAACCGCTTGGGCCAAATTGAATCGCCAAATTCCATTTGAATTTCGAATCCCATTCCCGAGCCTCGAGGTCAGGTACATCTTCTGGATCTTTGAGGACTTTTTCTGTTTCAAATGAGGGCAAGTCAATTTCTACGTCGGCCAAAGTTGGATTCGAAACGGCAATAGAATCATCTATTTCCTCAATCAGGTCAGATAGCGGATCGCGGCCTGAAGGCGGATCGATATTCAGAGGTTCGACAGCTGAAGAAGCGATTTTTGGTTGATCGTCGGAAGAATCAACTCGCAAAGGATCGGGATTGGAAGCCAGTTTGGAATCTGGCTCATTTGAATGCTCGACATACGCGTCGTTATTATCGTCGGTAGTCAAACGGTTTGAATCGCCTCCATTCTCCCGGGCAATTTCTGGACTTTCCTCGCCTATGCTGCCCGGCTGATCATAAGCAACCTGTACGTCTTGCGTTGCGGCTGTATCAGGATTTTGAGTGTCCGAGACTTTGAGATTGGCATCGAGCCACCACGTTCTTCCAACGAAACAGCAAATCACGAGAGCCGCGACCAATGAGCCCCACCGGACAACCGAAGGGAGAGGACCACGGAAACGAGGCGCAACTGGAGTTATTGATGGGTGCGATTGGACCGAATCATTGACTGTCTGATTTGTCGCTGTTGCCGACTCGGCTTGAGCTATTGCTTCAGACGTTTCGGGTTTGGATATAGATTCCGTTGCCGACTCGTCTTGGGATACTGCTTCAGATGTTTTTGTATCAAACGTAGGCTCAACCACCGACAAGCGCCCCCTGCCCGATTGGGATGGATCGGATTCAGAAACTTTCTGGGCTGTGATATTCCTGACAAACGAATCATCTGGATCCGAGATCTTTGCCAGCATTCTCAACTGCCGATCCAATTCAAGATCATCCAACTGCTCGTCAGTCAAATCAACTTGCTCGACATGTTGAATCTCGTCAGAATTTTCTGAGTTCTCGCGCCCGCACCGCTCCACGATTCTTGACCATAAAGAATCAGAGGGAGAGCGATCATTTTTGTTTTGGAAATGGTTATTTTCGTTCATGGTTAAACTCCAGCACTGGCAAATTGCCACCTGTGCCCTGTGACCGAGCGACGATGCATTTTTGAAGGATCCGGCGGACGCGTAGCAATTTCATTCGAATTGAGCCTGCCGAAACTTTCGATTTAGCCGCAATGTCGTTGGCTGTTTGCTGTTCAAAATAGTAGCTGTCAATCAATGCTCGCAGTTGATCGGGGAGCTGCTCAAGACAAATTTGCATTGCCGAAAGCCGCTTCTCAGCCAACTCACCCTCACGTTGCTGCATCTCCAACCTGGAAATCTGACGCTTGGCAATTTCAGCTTCGAAAAATTGCCTATGCTTCTTGCGATTCCTGATCTCGCCTTTGAGGAACTCGAGTGCTTTGTTGCGTGCGATTCCAATCAGCCAGGTCGAGAATTTTGCGTCATTGCGAAAGCGTCTCAACTGACTAAAGGCTGTAACAAAAACCTCCTGCGCGACATCATCGACTTGCGCCGAACACTGGATGAATTTTCCCAAATACAGGCGAACCCGCTTGTGATATAGCTCGACCAATTGGGCAAACGAATCCGGACATCCATTAACAGCCTGCTCAACCAATTGTTGTGTAGGCTCAATGGATCCCATCGAATTCCGTCTGTTTTCTGGTTGCAATTCCATCACGTACTAGTATGTGGCGGATTGCCCCCCAGGATCACGGTCTAATTTCGCTTTTTGTTTGGGAAAACCGAAAAACCCTAAATTCTTTGCCTTTTTAGGTACCAAACATGGAAAACTCGGTGGTTCGGGTGCTTTTTCAAACTGAGCGAAACGCTTGAAGCAATAAGTGCAAATGGAAACCCAAGAGACTGTGATTTTTTGGAAGCTTGGCCCAAAAATACCAGTCAGCCGGTTTGGCGCTGGCCACGGATAACTAATGGCGGTTCGTCCGTGGCTTGGAAAACGGGACTACAGCAAGTGAACAGCGCGGGCCAGCCTTATTCTTGACTTTGAAGATTCTTTAACGGCACTTCACGACGGCCGTGCAAGACGGTGAAACTTGTCGAAGGGCCGATTCGAACGTAAGTAGGTGGAGAATTTTTGGGCGATGTGTTTTGCAAATCCGCCGGCATCAGAGAATTGTCAGGGAGGCCGCGGGAGTCAGGGATGGCGATATCACTTCCTGAAATTCCTGCGACGGAAAGCGGTCAATTTCGACGGTCCAATCACACTCGGCCCGTTTCCAGCTGTTCTACTCAGAATCACCATCGTCCGATGACTCTTGGCCCATCGGCCCGATCATTGTCTTTACTTCTCCAGAAACAAAATCATCACGATTAGGTTCCGAAATCTCCTGAGACCCGCAGCCTGCCGAAGCCAACGTCAAGAATAGCAATAGCAACATAGTTTTCTTCATCGCGTTCATCTTCAAATATCTAAAGTAGTAAAAACGATTTGTTCCTTGAAGTTTTTTCGCAGGCACTTCAGGGCAAGTCTCGCTAAAACGAGATACTTACAACTCTACCATCTCCGCGACCAGAAAGACTGCGCATCGTTTCCAGGTCCGCACTTTCAGGCACCGTACGGACCGATCCATCCGCATTAGCGAAGTTAATCGTCCCATTGTGATTTGAGGCGAAAGAGTACAAGTCGCGCTGCGCATTAGTATTTAGCGACCATAGATTCATTGGCATTACTATATTGCCCATCCAAGAATACTGAGCTGAACTTGCACCCTCGATAGGCCATCCAGAATTAGGTTTCGCAGCAACCTCTCCAAAGAGAAACGTGTTACTTGAGCCATCAGAAATGTTGCCAAACGTCGTCTTGCTCCGATTTCCAAATACTCCCAAAAAAGCGCCATAGGTTCGATTTAAATGGATATCACGGACATCTCCCACCGCTCCTCCAACACCTACGTAGTTGGTCGCACCAACACCGTCTACGCCGTAGCCGTTGGTAGACAAACTCCGCACTCGGTTGAGATCAAAGAGGAATTTCCAATCTGGTCCGGCATCTGATCGTGTGCTTAGCGCTAGTATTGTGCCGTCAGCTTCAACGGGGTCTGACGGACATTCAAAGGATGAGATTTTAAACAGCGAAGCGAATCTTGTGCTTCTTCCACCGGCTGAGTTGAAATCTCCCCAAAAACCTACTCCTGTACCATCGTTTCCAAAGCGATCAGGACTTAAGGTTGGTTCAATTAGATCGGCAACATTGTTCGCTTCGATAAAAGGAAGCAAGTGAACAAGGATGCCCATTTCTTGTGGAGTTCCATCTGTATCTGTTTGTGAGTCGATAGATTCATTAAGCAGTCCTGGAGGAAACCGCATATTCGTAGATTCATAGTTATGCGCAGCTATTGCGATCTGCCGAATATTGTTTTTACACTGCGTATTCCGCGCCGCTTCACGAACCGATTGAACGGCTGGCAGCAGCATGCCAATCAAGATGCCAATGATGGCGATCACAACAAGTAATTCAACTAGTGTGAAAGCACCTCGTTTGAATGAATTCTTCATAAACATTCCAACTAAAAAGATAAAACCCACGGTAAGCGAATGGACGATGCTTTCAGTTTTATGCTCGAAGGGCGAAAGGTGTTAATTAATGAGGGGGGCGTTATTAGCGATCGGCTGATACGGCATCATTACTGTTACCGATCATTGTGAGTGACTTCAAGCCCGTCGTAATTATAAATGAATATTTGGTGTTTGCAAGCATGTTTAGAATTCATGGAGGACTTTATTGTTATTCTCCCTGATGTAAAAAATTTCGAGGGCGCAGTGATACACACAAAATCGAAAGAGTCACGCAGAATTTATAATCCTCAAGATTCAGCCACTGGTCCAGCTCGGTTTTTCGGACTCAATTTCAAAACGCTGCTTGGAGTTGGGGTGAGTCAACGCGATTTTCCAGGCATGAAGACACATTGGAGGGTCGTTGATACTGAGAGTTTGCTTCTCGATTGAATCGCCAGACGCCTGATAGGTGGGATCTCCAGAAATTGGGAAACCAAGGTGAGACAAGTGAATTCGAATTTGATTGGTGCGTCCGGTTTTAGGCTGACACTCAATTAGCGAAGTCCCATCGGCAAACCGCTGCAGCACGACAAATTGTGTCAGTGATTCCAAACCGTTCTCATCGACCACCCTGGAACCGGCTTGCGAAGCATTTGTGCTTATCGCTGCCGAGCAACTAAATTGCTCCGACTCTGGATGTCCTATTACCCTCGCGAGATAAGTCTTGTCGACTTCACCGTTGACGAACTGAGGGGACACGAACTTGGCCGCTGATTTTTTTCTCGCCATCAACACGACCCCGGTTGTATTGGAGTCCAGCCGATGAAGAATTCGAATCTGCTCACCGGCAAACACTCGGCCCATAAAATAGCTGAGTGAATTTCGATTAAACCGTCCACAGGGATGCATCGGTAGCGGCGCTGGTTTGTCGACCGCAATCAGGACGTCGTCTTCGTAAAGGAATTTGACTTGGTTACTGACATCGGGCTCGGTTGTTTGCGGCACCAGATGCTCGACCCTCCAGCCTGATCGAACCGTTTCTTCTCCAGCAAGCGAATTGCCTTTGTAAATTACCATTCCAGCATCGCACTCTGATTGCCAATACTCGCGACCCAAATGGGCGTGCATTCCAACGAGAAAATCAATCACCGTCTGCTGGTCAAATCGAAGCGGCACATTCATCGGGCGAATATTGTTGTACGGCGCCTTGCCAGGAAGCGGAGTTGTTACCAGCGACATCAGATTGTCCCGCTCGGCAAGGAGATCAGCAAGTTTTTGCTGGGGTGTCCGATAACAGTTGGGACAACTATGTGGCGGGTCGTATTTCTCGGACCGTTGCTCCGCTGCGGTAAGAACAGATTGGCAGCTATAACACTGTTCGAATTCAGTTTCCTTGAGCTCAGCATCCACTGCTACGCGTTTGTCAAAAACGAAGCAATCGCCTTGGTAGTGTTCGCCACCGCAGTCTTCGAAGTATTTTAAGATTCCACCGTCGAGTTGGTATACTTCTTCAAACCCCTCCTCTTCCATAAACGGGCCTGCCTTTTCGCAGCGAATGCCTCCGGTGCAAAACATCACCACCGGTTTTTGCTTCATCGACTCTGGCAATTGCTTTGTCGCATCGGGAAACTTGCGAAAGTGATCAACTCCCACGGGCACCGCGTTTTCGAATGTCCCAATTTCGATTTCGTAATCGTTTCGAACATCCAAAAGCGTCAGGTCTTTACCGCTATCAAGCCATTGCTTCAATTGAGATGCGGAGATTTTCGGGCTGGTCCGCTGGCGAGGCCGGATCGCTTCAACCCCCATTGAAATAATTTCTTTTTTGATTCGAACCAGCATGCGACTAAACGGTTGGTGGTCGCTTATGCTTTCTTTTACCGGTATGCCAACATATTCCGGTTGATCTCCGATGTGTGACATGAACTCATCAATCGCCTCACGAGTTCCCGCCAGAAACATATTGATTCCTTCTAACGAAAGGAGAATAGTTCCCTTGAGGCCAAGCGAGAGACACAGCGGCAGCAGTTCGGATTTTCGTTCTGCCAGATTGTCCAGATCGACAAACTTATAGGCGGAAATATTGACAAATTCGGGCTTCATCGTGACTAAATTTCAATATCTCTTGATGGGTAGAGAACATCAACAGAGTTGCAAAAATATTGGTTTCCTGTCCACCATATAACAAACGCAGAATACCAACCAATTTTTTAGCACAAACTCGACAGGTTGGTTGTGCGAATGAATCTCGCCAGCGGATTGTAAGGTAATTGGCAGGGAGAGTTTCGCGAAACTGGATTTGCGATTCTAGCTCGCTTGTACTGTAATAGAGTATCAAAACCTGATGTAAAACAAAACAACCTCGGCGAACCGTGGACGCATTCATTAAATCCTAAAAAAATTCTCCTTATTGAGCCCCTCATGTGGCTCGCCTTTGCGAGAGGACAGACCCGCGAAAATGGATCCCAGTAAAAACCCTTTCTACAAATGGCTTGGCCTAGATCCTAAATCCAATAATCCGCACCACTTTAAGTTGCTTGGTGTCAGCCCAAAGCTGATTCAGCAATCTGAGATTGAGGTCGCCGTTAGAGCAGGCGTGAAGCGAAATCTGGATTTATTGGCCAAGGTTCCAACCGGGCAGAAGAATGACGCAGTTCTGGCGAAACTAAGGTCTCGGATCGCGACGGCCGAACAGATCTTGCTCGACCCCAAGCTGCGCGGTGCGTACAAGTTGAAATTAAAGGCTCAGATTCAAGCCTCGCGGTCAAGTAAAATTATCTCCGGCCAAGTACAGCACCCTGATTCGGCTAGCGACCCCTCTCATTCGGTTGCCCAGCCCTCTGATCTTGTCCCTCCAACCAAGCAACAAACGGGTTTACCCGCGGCTTCAGTACCTCATAGTCCTCCGGCTCCGCCTGCCGTTCCACCGGTCCCCAACACCCCTGCGGTCGGGGGGGCGACACCACCCAACGCCCCAACGGCCACTCCGATTCCCGGGCAACCGGTTCAGATACCGGCGGCGGTCCCAATGGCGGTTCCCTTGAATGCGCAGCCGCCAGTGGCAATTCCTGTCTCAGCTCAACCTATAAATGCACAGGTGAGTGAACCTGATTTCGAAGAAACAGATATCGGACCAGTGCGAATTAAAACGACTTACAGAAGAAAGAAGTCCAAACTTGCTGGTCCAATTTTTGCTTTCATAATGCTCGCTGCCGCAGGCTGTGGATCGTATTTGATCTACCAGAATTTCGATGAGCTGGTCAGGCTTGGAAGAGGAGAGGTCAACGAGAAGGAAGTCATCGCCGAAACGACTCCAACTGATAAAAATGCTGGAAGTTCAACAGTCGAGTCCTTGGAGGATGACGGCAAAGATAAGAAACCTGTGGCGGGTACACCCGTTATTTCGGAAAAACCTTCTGAGAAGGCGAGCGATTCAAGCGATCAATTTACTGAGGTGAACGATCCTAAAGAAAAGGAGACTCCAACCAAGCCGCTCAAACCTGAGAGTCGTGTGGTTTCGCTTGACCAAAGCCAACTTTTTGTCATTCGCCGGGATATCGAACGTGGCTACAGAAGTCTTTTTCGCCGGGAGTTTGGCGCAGCCGAAGAGTGTTTTGGATCAGCAAGCGACGTTCTCGATTCGGTGGTTCAAACGGAAACTGATCAGCTTGTTCCAGATCAGCAATCGTTAGCCGATCGAATCCGAGATTTCGGAAAATTGAAACAGCACATCGATGGGTTTTGGAATCAAGTAAAACTTAGCGCGGCTTCGCTCTCCGGTGGTGCTGAGATTAAAGTTGGAGATCAGAGAACTGGGTTTGTCGAGTCCAAGCCTGAAAGCGTGATTCTGAGACGAACGGGAGGGAACATAGAATACGACTACTCGTTTTGCCCTCCTGGATTGGCGATGGCGATAGCTGAACTGGGAGCGATTGAGGATATTCCAACCTGGAATCTGCAAAAAGCCGCTTTCGCAACGATTGACCAGATCGGAGGGGCCGACCATACCAGTATGATTGATAATTTTATCGGCATTGCCCAAGACGCTGGGCATGATTGCAGCTTCCTTCTTCGTCTCACACCGCTGGATCTTGATGGAGTTGGTCGACCTGAAAGCAAACTGGAGCCTGCTTCGATAGGTGATATTCATCCTGCCCTTGAACAGTTTCGAGAGCAAGAAGACTACAGCGCGGTAGAGAAACTTGACAGCAAAACGGCTTTGCAACTTGGCAAAATACTTTTCAATCGCAAAGATAATGATCCTAACCAAAGACTTGCCGTGCTCGAAGAAGCCAGGCTTTTGGCGATTCAAGCTGGTTCGGCTTCGCTTGCCGAAGATGCCATTTATGAACTTGATGTTTTCGGAAAGATTGATCGAACTAAAGTCACTTTCGATACCTTCGGGAATATCTCCAAACAAAAACTTGAATCATCGCAGGCTAGGCAGTTGGTGGAGCGTGCAATCGTATTCCTCAAATCTGGTGCGGGAGAGTCTGTTAAGGAAAAACTTAGAAACCGCCTGAGAGAACGATTGCTCAAGCATGCCCAGCGCTACGAAATGCAAGATGCTTTGCGACGCCTGAAACAAATGGAAAACTAAATGGTCAAATCGCAAAATGAACAGGAAAAACGTGAGCAGCTCGTGCAGATGGTACGAGAGGTCAAGTCCGCCAGCGCATGCATGGTAGATTTTGATTTAATGCTCAACCGCCTCGAATCCAAGTTCGAAGATCCGAACATCGGCGAGCTGATTTTTGATCCCCCCGGGGGAAAGGCTTTAACTGCCGAGCAAATTGTGGACATCGCTCTGAGCCGTCGATAGACGTTCATGGCTTGACAACGATAGCTGGGGCGCTGATAAAGACCGTTCCTCTGGATTGCCTCTCGGTGTGGCAATCGGCTAATCCTCCCTCACAACTATCAAGAAGATGCTCACCAAGTTTGCTGCTGGTCAGGTTTGGAAATATAAAACCAGACCCAATGAAACAGATTCGCGTCTGACAGTGGTCAGGGTTGATCCCGATGATCACGAGTTCGGGAACATTATTCATATCTACATCTCGGCAGTGGATATTCCCAATTCCGACGCCCCCGACGGCAAAACGGTGTTCATCCAGCACATGCCTTACGAAGAAGAGGCCCTGAGCAAAAGCGTGATCGAGTTGGATACCGAAACGAAAGAATTGCCCGACTACCTGGACGGCTACAAGCTATGGAAAGCCGCGTTTGAAAAAGGCGAGGCTGGCGTTTTCTCTGTCGATGTTTCGCAAGCCGTCGATTTCGTGCAACAATCGATCAGTTGAACTCAAAGCTTGACTCTCAAGAGCGTCGCCAAGAGGGGCTCTATTTATCTTCAACTGGAGTGGCCCGTTTTCGTTTGGCCGGAGTTGGTCTGGCTGGAGTCGGTTTGGACGAAGCACCTTTTTCAACAGGAACAATCGCCGGAGGAACCGGATTCTCATCGAGCCTCCGCAGCAACTTGGTATTCACGACACCAAAACTTCCTTGAGATTCAACTATTTTAAAACTCGTTTTCTTATCACCATCAGCAACAATCAGCTGAGTTTCTCCTTCGACGGTTTTATTGACTGCCCTAAGCGGATCAGGGATCCCGGGATCACTGGGAAGCTGCAACGCGATTGGACAAGCAAAGAAAATAGGATCTTTTCCTTTAAGGTTATATACCACAGAAACTTCAAACACCGCGTAGTGCGTATCTGACTTGTCACCTTCTACCATCGCAAACTGAAGACGTTCCAGTTTCGAAACTCCATTGGTCGTATCAAGAAAAATCTGACGACCGCCATAAACGAAGTTCCCCTTCGCCTTCGCATCGGCTTTTGGCAATTTTGCTGCACAGGCTTGGCAATTAGGAGCGTCGGCGCAACCGGTATTCGAAACTTTGTTGGGATAAAAAACGATTGTGGAAGACGCTACTTTCCCACATTCCTTACCGTCTTTTTTGCAACCGACAGTCGTGTATCCGTACGTAGAACCGAAAATCAAAATCTCTTCGTTGGGACATAACGATTGGGCGTCAACGGTAGTGTTCGCAAATGCAACGGTTGCCACCAACAACGACAAGAAAATCCGGGACATCATCTGGCCTCCATATTCACTTTTTAAAGTCATCCGTCTCTCCTGAAAAAGTAGGAGTAGACGCCAAAGAGCCTAAATGGTTTCGCAAAGAATCAATCCATTCACAATTTTGGATCTCAAGAAAACCACGGACTCGACAAGTTAGAGATAACTACCAGCGCAGCTTGTGTCAACATTATTCTTGAAACGAAACGTAGCAGCCGGCCGCGTTTTGAGCGGCATCGCATTGCACGCCTGCCACGAATCCGGCGAGTTTGAGCTGGACTGATCCACAAATCCTTCAAACTATTCAATCAAGCTAGTTCTCAAGATTGGTTTCGGACATCCCTTGATCCTGATCGGGCGATCCCAAATCCTGACTCTCAGGATTGTCCTCAGGTCGTGGCCCCCAAGGAAGCTCTTCAAGTTCGCCAGTCGCTTTGATAATTTCGGATTTCACTTCTTCTGAGCTGACTCTATCAGCGAGCACTCCCAGGCGTTTTATCAGAGATTCGTATTCTTCTCGTTGCTCAAGCAATTTAAGCTTTACAAGTACTGAAACTGCAATTTGATAAAAACCCATCCGAAAATCAGGGTACGCTTCGAGACCACTGAAAAACTCTTCAATCAATAATCCTACATCTGTATCTTCCTGATCCAATCGCGAGACAAAATCGTTGATCCCAAGATGCCCAAAATAGACTCTCTCTCGAAGATTAACTCCGACGGTGTCCAGATCGGGATTATTCGACTCCGAAATTTTGTTGATCAATTTTTCGCAGTAAGGCAGTGCACTTCCATCCCAATCTCGCAACTTCCGAAGCCCCAGCACCAGTCCGCATATCCGGACCGTAGCAAGCTTATCTTCAAATACGCGATCAGCGAATTCGTCAAGTCTCGACGCAAACAATTCGAGAGATTCCTTTTTTCGATTTTTGTTATAGTCGTGCAGCGGCGCCGACAAACCGCACAGTGAGGCTTTTGCCCGTACTGCTGAAGACTGGTGCCGCTGGTACTTTTCGGTGATATCCAAAAGCGCAGTACGAACCTCTGGCGAATCAATATCATTCGTGTTGACCAAGAAGTCCGATACGATCACCGACTCAATATATTCATTTAGCGCAAACACTTGGCGGTTTTCATCATCAGTCAACTCCATCAAACGAAGAGAAATTTTGCCTCTACGTTTGTTAGTTGAAAATGCTTGTAACACCGGCTTCTGCTCCCAACTGTGTTTGAGAGAGAACAACGCCTCAACGAGTTCTTCGACTGTACCTTCTTCCAAAATCGGATCGTAAGAAGCAGCCTCGACGCCCGTTGTGTTTTCTTTCCCTGTATAGATATCTCCAGATCCAAAGCTGCCCGGTTGATCCCGAATTGACGATCCGGCGCCTTCGAGGGATCCATCATTGAGAGAAGCGACTTTTTCTGCTTCCGTTCCAAGAAGTTCGAGCGGGTCCTCAGAGTCTTCGACCACATAAGCCGGACTCGAGTTATGTTCGTCAAGAGTTTTACGCGAAGCCGACCAAGAGTTGTAGATTATGAAAGCGAGACCGACAATCAAAATGGTGCCGACAATGGCTCGCCGCATGAACCAGATAAATCCCAAACAAATCTGCAGCCGTTCCCCAAGGCTCGTTTTGATTACCACTTCATTGGGGTCAAGTTCTTTTTCGACAGGAGGTTTGGAAGTCATTAATCACCGTGGTGGACTGAGGTTCCCTAATTATAGACTAATCCAGTGCAAATGTTTGGCTTTGCGTTGCCTGAAACCGCCTCCATCATTAAAACATTGTCCTTGGTGAGGTTTATTCAGATTGGGCGCTTTCACATTCTATTGAACTCATCGCTGTACACCTAGTCAAGCCATTGTTCGATCAACCGTTTTTGCCTGATGATCTCGCAAACCGACATCAGAACTTACCTGGAATTGCAACCCATTGTGGCTACTTCACTTTGGTGGCAATTGCTAATCTTGGTTGCCGCAATTGCCGGGATCCTGTTTTTTGTTTTCTGGATGTATCGTCGAGACTCGCGCGATCTACCCGGTGGATTGACGGTACTGCTAACGTCGCTTCGGCTGATCGCATTTTGCTGCATTCTAATCTATGTTCTCAATCCCGGACAACGGACCGAGACACGAATTGTTAAGACTTCCAGAATTGCAATTCTGGTCGACACCAGTTTGAGCATGGGGCTTCGGGATCAACAGGCCTCTGTTTCGTCCCTGGCTGAAAGTCCTCGGCGGATCGACCGAGTTGTAAAATGGCTTGAGCAAACGCCTGAGATTGAATTGCTGCGTCAGGAACACGACCTGAACTTCTACCGTTTTGGTGCGCAATCTCAACCGACTTTGATTTCCACGTTACCCAAACTCGGTATGACGGAAGCCCAAATCCCGCTTAGGGAGCAAGCCGCAAAACAGTTAACCTCCGCGCTGCAGCGTTCCAAAATTTTCGGAATCCTGGGAATTCTTCTTTGCATCGTCGGAATCGCAATGCTGTTATGGTGGAGTTCAGCGCTCATTTCTACTCGCAGTTCCTCACAACTTCAAGCCAACGTGCTGTGCGGTGGAGTGATCACGTTGCTCATTTCCCTTGTCGTTTTGGCTTTCGCTGACCTTACCACACCTCGGTTTGATTTGTGGACTTCAGTGGGATTTAAAGACGCCGATTTGGCGAATCTCAACCAGCAGTCCAGTGTGGACCCACCAGTTAGCGCACGAGAACCGGCCCCCAACTGGAAAGAGTTGCTGGCGCCCAAAGCGACTTCGACTGAACTCGGTTCAGCGATTCAATACATCGTCAATAAAGAACGAGGGGGTCCAATCTCGGGCATTGCCGTGTTGACTGATGGACGCAACAACGCGGGCGTCGAGCCTTCCCGCGCAACAGCGGCAGCCGCCAACGCAGGCATCCCAATCTTTCCCATCGGAATTGGAAGCAACATAGCGCTGCGAAACATATTGGTAGCCGACGTCCAAGCCCCGCCCCGAGTGTTTCCATCGGACAAGTTTCAAGTCAAGGGGATCGTAAAGTCATATGGACTTTCGGGAAACACAGTTCGGGTGACGCTTGTTTCAATCGATGAGCAAGAGCAGGAAGCTGAAACGGTTGAAGACGAAACAACGGTCCGTTTGCTTGACGACGGGCAAGCCATCTTGGTCGAGTTTAGCGTCCAACAACAGGAGCAAGGCAAGCGGCGTTACATTATTCGAGCTGATTCGATTGAAGGCGATCTTGACCAACGTGACAATCAACGATCGGCGATCGTGGAAATCGTCGAGCGACAAACCAAAGTCCTCTTGATCGCGGGTGGACCCAATCGCGAGTTTCGTTTTTTACGCAATCAGTTGTATCGCGACAAAGACATTTTGCTTCACGTCTGGCTTCAGTCATCCAACTCAGGGGCAGATCAGGAAGCCGATGTTCTCGTGCAGGAGTTTCCCAAAACCCGCGAGGAGCTTTTCTTTTTCGATTGCATTGTCGCGTTCGATCCAGACTGGCGAGCTCTGTCGCAAGATCAAAGCGAATTGTTGGAGCGTTGGGTTGCTGAGCAAGCCGGAGGTTTGATCGTGGTTGCCGGTCCAGTTAATACGCCCGAGTGGACCCGTAGACCGCGCGGCGATCAAACGATCGACAAACTAAGACGGCTTTACCCCGTTTCATTTTATAGCCAGGGCTCAGCTCAGTTGAAGCTTGGTCGGTTCGGCGGTGATCAGGCGTTTCCGCTCGACTTCTCCCGGGAGGGGCGAGCCGCTGAGTTTTTGTGGCTTGGCGATTCAGCCTCTGATAGCCAAGCCAACTGGGATGAGTTCGAAGGCGTGTTCGGTTACTATGCCGTCAACGAGTCCAAGCCCGGCGCTGACATCTTGGCTAATTTCGCTGACCCGGACACTTCGATTGACGACAGTCTGCCAATCTATCTGGCCAGTCATTTTTACGGCGCTGGCCGTGTGTTCTTCCAAGCCAGTAGCGAGATGTGGCGAATCCGCCGCATCGAAGTCGATCATTTTCAGGATTACTATACTAAACTCATTCGCTGGGTTTCTCAGGGGCGACTGCTTCGCGATTCAACGCGAGGCGTTTTGCTGACCGATCGTGATCGATGTTGGATGGGCGACCAAGTGGTCGTGCAAGCGATTCTACGAGACACTCAAGACCAACCTCTGATGTTACGCTCCATCGATGCGACGATTAAGCGACCCAGCGGCACAACGCAACAATTGGAGCTCAAGCCATCGGAGAATGCCGTTCGCCCAGGCACGTTTCAAGGTCAATTTACCACCGGCAGCGAAGGCGACTATCGGATAAGCTTGCCAATCCCGGACAGCGTTGATTTTGAGATTCTGACAAAGACCGTCGAAGCCAACATTCCTGATTTAGAGAAAGAGCGTCCTCAACGAAACGATGCTCTGTTAACCGAGTTGGCTGACCGGACGCTGGGCCAATACTATGTTGGCACTGAGAGTTTTCGATCAACTGAGGAAAACCCGCTCTCTCCGGTTGAATTGATCCAGCCGCAGGATCAAGAGACGTTTCTTCCCGGAACGATAGATCGATTCTTTCAGCGCAAGCTAATGATGTGGCTGCTGGGTCTGCTGGTAGCCGCCTTAGCGTTTGAATGGACGGTACGTCGCCTTCACAAACTAGCTTAGTCAGGGCGATAATAAGCGTTCAATCATACCCGCGACAAACGTCGAAGCGCCGCACAGCCTATGCCGAAGTTTCCACATCCAGAAAACCAGGAGCTCGATCTTGGCCGTCGGTCCACTCAGCCGGTGTCGCTAAAGTTGGTTTCGCGACCAATCGCCAAACTGTTGGCCAGACTACGCCGACGAGTTCGCTGGCTCGTTCTGATCGAAGGGATCGCGGCGGCAATCATTTGGGCCGTCGTTTCGTTTTGGCTTGCCCTGGCAGTAGATTATCTACCGGTCACGATGGGCTTGAGTGAGCTTTCCTGGCAAATGAGGTTATTCATTCTCGCGCTGAGTTCCCTGGCGATTGCTTGGGTGCTTTACCGATTGGTCTTCCGCCGCATTTTCGTTCGCTTGGAAAACCAAAGCCTGGCGTTGCTGGTTGAGCGAAGTTATCCAGAGTTCAACGATAGCCTTCTAACAACGGTCAGCCAATCCGGCTCGTCATCCAGTGATGCTTCGATGGATCAGTCGATGCTGGACCGAACCAGAATCATCGCTGAAGAGATGCTCCCAGAGGTCGACCTGAGCAAAGTCGTCAATGCCAAACCAATGCAACGAAGCTTCCTCGTCGCGGGTCTGCTTCTTCTGACCTTGGTCGGCTTCTGGTTGGCCAACCCGCAGGCGATCAAGCTCGCTGCTCAACGGCTTTGTTTGCTCCATGAAACTCCGTGGCCGCGTAGTTGCCAAATTGAAATCGTGGAAGTCCACGTCAAGCGTGACAATGTGATCGAGGGAATTGGAGAACTGGCGCGAACGACCGGTGCTTCCAAGATGGAGCGTGGAAAATTCTTTGTTGCCAAAGGAGCGACAGTGGCGCTTCACGTTCGCGCCTTATCCGACGAGGGAAAATCGAATCGTAGATTGCCGGAAAAATGCCAGTTGATCTATCAAATTCGGGATGGTGACCGCGGCACCGAGGAATTCAAAAAAATCGGTGGACCAAGAAATGGGATCCAGCGTTTCCTGCTCGATGGCCAGCCATTTCAGGCCATACTTTCCAACGTCAATTTCGACGTCAGAGGCGGCGATCATCGAGTTGGGCCCTTCGAGATTTGCGTCGTCGATGAGCCAACGGTTCTGTCCACTGAACTGGTTTGCAAGTACCCCAACTATCTGGTTGACGAATTTCGAGGGGAAAGCCAAACGATTCAATGGACGGGCCAAGCACGTTTGCCTCAGGGTACGGAGATTAGCATCCGTGGCAAAGCCAACAATCAACTAACCAAGGTTTACGCCACCGGACAGGACTACGACAAACCAGTCGCTATCACGCCAACTGAAAGCGTATTCCAATTTGATGTCGCCGCAATTGAAGAGCCAGTCAATCTGGAATTTGTTCTTTGCGACTCCAATGGCCTGGTTTCGGAGCAACCTCACCGAATCTCGATTGATGCCATCAAAGACCAACCTCCACTGATTCGATCTCGTTTAAAAGGAATTGGAACCGCGATTACTCCAGATGCTCAAATTCCATTTCAAGGCACGATTGAAGATGACTATGGCCTGTCCAAATCCTGGATCGAGATTGAAATTGCGGAGATCGAAACGATTCAGGAGCCGGTGGCGGTCAATAGCGACGGAGAGTTGGAATGCACAATCGATTTTAGGCAGCGCAAGCAAACCGTCGGCTCGCAATACGAACTCCCCGTCGGCGACGAAGGCGAACACAAGGTCGCGTTTGTGATCAAATCTCAAGACAAGTTTAACTTGAACAATTTGACCAATGTAGGAGTTGGCGATCGTTACGTCCTCGACATTGTGAGCCCAAACCAACTGTTGCGCATTCTTGAACGTCTCGAAGTCGGCCAACGAAGGCGACTTGAGCAGATTTATTTGGAACTCGCCGACACGCGAAACTATCTGTTGCGTTCAAAATCCAAACGAACGGGTTCGTCAAGTGACTTTGTCGAACCGGGTGAAGATGAAGTTGAGCCGGAGCAAGCATCTGCCGAAGACGCAATTCAAAAGCAGGAGTTGCGGTTGCTCTTTGCTCAGCGCTCCATCATTCAGATTGACAAATCGACCCATGAGATTCTTGGGTCCGCTGAAGCGTTTGACAACATCCGGTTACAACTGAACAACAACCGAATTGACTCGGAGGATCGCAAAAAACGTTTCACTGAGCAAATCATTTCTCCTTTAAGATTGATCGGCGAGGAGTCCATGCAACAATTGAGAGATCAGGTGAGTGAGCTTGCCTCAGTATTGCGGGATTTGCAAATCAGCCCCAACGATCCGGATGTATCCGGCGAAGCTGACAGGCTTGCCGAGTCCGCGATTGGGCAGACTGACGTTACGCTCAAACAGCTTGATAATGTTCTCAGTGTTCTTCTCAAATACGAAACTCAAAATGAACTTTTGGAGATCGTACGAGGTATGATTAAACAACAGCAGGAAATTAAGGATCGAACCAAAACAGAAAGCCAACGAAAAGCTTTCGACGGTCTACTGGATTAGATTTTGATACTTGGCAATTCAAAAATTCGAACCTTGGTGACGTTACTGGTTTTCAGTTTCGCATTTCTCCCGATCGAGCTCGGTGAAATACAGTTCACGAGTTCAAGCTTGTGGGCAATCATGATCCAGGAAGGAGAAGTGCCTGAAAAATCAAGCGACGAAGAGCCCCCGAGCGAATCCGAAAAACTCAAGGCCGAGCAAAACGAGCTTTTTAAGAAATATAAGCTGCTCGAGGAAAAGCTATTCACGCTTCACGAGTTCGAGAAGGACAACAATCCAGCTCGATCCAAACTTCTGGAGCGAGCTTACATTCAGTCTCAGGAAAATTTAACGACCAGCCAGATGAGGCTGATCGTAAAGTTGCTGACCAAGGCAAAGCTGAAAGACGCCCAAAGTGAGCAGGACGAAGTTCTTGCTCAACTTAAAGGGCTTCTGGAACTCTTGCAAAGTGAAGACCGTGGGAAACGAGTCCGCGACGCGATCCAGCGGAACCAGGAGTATCTAAAAGAAGTTGAGCGGATTCTCAGAATTCAAAAAGGACTTCGCGGCCAGGCCGAAGGTGGTGTGGACGCCAAGCGATTAGCCAGCTCGCAGCAAAAGCTCGCCAAGCGGACCAAAAAACTTCAGAATGACATGCGGCAGGAGGAAGAGGGATCGGAAGAAGAAGGACAGGAGGAACAACCGTCGGACGCTTCTGACGGTAACGGCAAAGGCACCCAGAAGTCGCCTGACTCCAATCCAGACAAATCACCGCCCAAAGAGGCCTCGCCAGGCGCCCAAGGCGGCGGCTCAGGCCCCAATGAGAATCCTCCCAAAGACGGCCAAAATCAAGACGGCGGACAAGGTTCGGAGTCATCCGATTCGCGGGACCAAAATCCAGCTCGCAAACGTATTCAATCCGCCGAAGATCGCATGCGGTCGGCGCAGGAGAAGCTGGAGCAGGCGATACGCGACAACGCCGTGGAGGAAATGAAGATAGCCGAGCGAGAAATGGCTTTGGCCAAAAAGGAGCTTGAAGAAATACTTCGCCAGCTACGCAAAGAAGAAGTTGAACGAACGTTGGCGATGCTTGAGGGACGATTCCGAAAAATGTTAGAGCGTGAAATTCGCGTTCAGGAGTCGACCCGAAAATTAGGACTGGTTGTACCAGAACAACGCGGAACTGAATTTGAGATTCGCGCTGGCAAACTTGCGTCTGAGCAAAGCTCGATTGCCACCGAAGCCGGTCGTGCATTAATGATATTATTGGAGGACGGCTCCTCGGTTGCGTTTCCAACTACCGTAGAGGAAATGCAACAGGACATGCTTCAGGTCTCGTCGCGATTGTCCGCCGCCAAGGTTGGCAAAATCACGATTGAGATCGAGGCGGATATCATTGATACGCTCGATTATCTGGTCAAGGCGTTGATAAAAACCCAACAAGACATGGAGAGGATGCGACAGAATAACTCGCAACAAGGTGGCCAAGCCGGTGATCGGCCATTGGTGGACCAGCTTGCGGAGATTAAAATGCTTCGAGGGCTTCAGGAAAGGATTCTCATGCGTCATCGCCGCTATTCAAAGTTTCTCGACGACCCTGAAGATCTAATTGGCAACACCGATGATCCTGAACTTCAGGCCGCGCTCCAGCGTCTGGCGGCAAGACAAGCCAAGCTGACCAAAATCGCGAGAGATATTGTCAACGAAAAAAACAAGTAATAATTGATGGCGTTCAGTTCCAAAAAACCAGTTCAAAATCTCGGCTTCAGCCGGAGTGCCGAGGTCTTCCGCCTCCAGGCAGTACGGCGAACTTACAGTACCCGTTTGGTAATGCCTTCTGTCTTTTTTGGACTCGCTTTGTTGATGGCGTTTTTGGTTTCTGTTCCGGTCCAAGCGTACCAGCAAGACTCTCAAGCGACTCTGGAAACGGCTGATGAGTTAGCTGAACTCAATACATGGAAACCGGCTACTCCGAAACAGATCATTGAAGACTTTAGTAATTGGCTGACCGACGCAGAGCTCGACAAAGAAGCGAGAGCGGAGGTTACCGATTTTCTCGAAAAGCGTTTGTCGGCTGAAGGATTGGCCGAAAGCTCAGCCCCCGAGCTGCTCGACGACATCCTCGAAGCGATCACAATCGCGCGTCCAGATGTGAATAAAATTCGCGAAGCGCTTCGTCTCCAGCGAACCAAAAGCCGGCCTCCGGACTTTAGTTACTTACTCGACAATCCCCAGGAACAGATTTTCTTGCGTGATCACGTTCGGCTCTATTATGGGCGCTGGTTGGCTCAGAATGAGTTTTACGATGAAGCCCTCGACCAACTCCAGCGGCTGAAGGTAGAGACGATTCTCGATCGGCCTTCGCTGCTGTTTTATCGCGGCTTGATGGAGCACCAGCTTTTAAAAAAGGATCAGTGCCTCAAAACGATCTCCTCGCTGTTAGAGCATCAGGACCAGCTGCCGCGACGATATCAAGTCCTTTCCAGTTTGATGCTTGCTGACATCGAGCCGTTGGAGACCGGTTCGCTCGACGAGATATCGCGGTTGATGAATGACATTAAGCGGCGCACCGATCTTTCTCGAAGCGGCAAAACAGTTCTCAACCGAGAAGCAGAAGTCATCGAAAAGCTCGACAAACTGATCGAAGATATTGAGGCACAACAAAAATCTCAAACGGTCTCAAATTCGACCACTCCGAATTCACCGATGCAGGACTCTCGGCGAGCAGGCGGCAAAGGATCCGGCCAGGTCACCAGCAAACAACAAAACGATGGCGGCAATTGGGGCGACTTGCCCCCAGCAGATCGTGCCGCGGCGCTGGCGGAAATGGCTAAAGACATGCCTCCCCACTACCGTGCAGTAATCGAGGAGTATTTTAAACGACTTGCCAAAGAGAACGAGTAAATGGTAAGCGCATTTAATCTTCCATTGATGACCTTCACGATTCTGCTGTCGATCAGCTGCATTGATTTTGTTGGCTTGGTTCAGCCCAGTTTCAGTCAATCCGTCAACGTTACATTGCAGACCTCCGGCGGAGAGACGTTGGAGGGCTCAATTTTGTCCATCGACCTCGATTGGATCAAGTTTCAAACCGCCCAGGGTCCCCGCGAGATTGAGATGGACAAAGTCGACTCGATCGAGACCGGAAATCAGACGGTCGCGCCGTCGAAGGTTTCCACGACGATTGAATTGATTGACGGCTCATCTTTCAACGGCAATGCTTTTTCGATCACGTCTGGTAATTTTTCGACTCAGTTAAAATGTGGAATTAAACTGGCGGCCAGTACGCGTGATATCGAAGCGTTGAGATTCAAGACTTACAAAGGCAATCTGGAATTGTCCAAGCAGTTTCGTACCATTAAGAGCGACGACTCCGTCGAAGGTGATACGATCATTGTCAATCGCGATGGAGAGTTGTCTACGGTAGAAGGTATTGTGGGCGATTTTGCAGACGGCAAACTGGAGTTTTCAGTTTCCGATAGAACCGCGCGAGTGACGCTCGAAAAAATGGACGCAGTCCTATTTTACCACGCTGCCGGTCGCGAGTTGGCTCAACCGGCTTGTGAAGTTCTACTGACTGACGCCTCCAAAGCAATGGTTCGTCGACTAAATTGGAACAACCAATCCTGCGTTGCCACGCTTGTTTGTGGAACCGAACTGACAATTCCGCTGGAGGCGATTTCCAAGTTGGATTTTTCGACTGGCAAAGATGAATTTCTCAGCCAGATGGAACCAGCCACAAACGATTGGAATGCGCTGATCACAAGCGCCGCCATCGTCGAGAAACTGCGTGGAATGAAACTCGCTCGGGCGAATACTTCATTCAAAGGTCTCCCGCTTGCGCTAGAGTTCTCTCCCAATGAAGGCCAGGCATTTGTATCTGAAATAAGACAATTCCAACAAGGCTTTGCAATTCAAGGCGGCGGAAAGCTCGCGTTCTCATTAGGAGGTCGATATCAAAAACTTACTGGAATGGTTGGGTTCGATCCTGACGCCAGCATTAATGGAAAGGTAAAATTCCTGGTCTTTCTCGACGGCAAAACGGCTGTCGAACAGATCCTGGTTCACCGTGACATGAAGAACCCTCTCCAATTGGAGCTCGATATCAAGAATGCCAAACGCGTCGTGTTTCAAGTCGATTATCAGGATGGGCGGTCCACGGGCGATCAATTGCACTTGGTGAACCTCAAGGTTACGCAATGATATTGCATGAATTGATCACGTTGCGGTCTTCTTTTGTTGCCACTGCGATTGGCTTTTTATTGGCAATTTGCACCCAATCACTGCCAAGCTCTACGCACGCCGACGAATTGCCAACTGCTTTACTGAAGTCCCAACAAGCTCGCATCGATGCGATCGCCAAAGCCAGCCGTTCCGCTGTTGGCGTTTTTGGGCCGGGAAGTCGTGGTGGTGGAAGCGGTGTTGTCATCTCGGCAGACGGATACGCATTAACCAATTTCCATGTTGTTCAGTCCTGCGATGCGTTCATGAAATGCAGCATGAACGACGGGAAACTTTACGACGCTGTGATTGTTGGGATTGATCCTACTGGCGACGTTGCTTTGATCAAACTGCTTGGCCGAGACGATTTTCCTTTCGCGGTGATGGCTGACAGCGACGATGTGCAGCAGGGCCAATATTGCTTTGCCGTTGGCAATCCGTTTCTCCTGGCCACCAATTTCCAGCCGACCGTTTCCTGGGGCATCGTCTCAGGCGTTCATCGTTACCAGTACCCTGCCGGGACACTGCTGGAGTATACCGATTGCATCCAAACAGATGCCGCGATCAATCCGGGCAACTCCGGGGGTCCACTTTTCAATGCCGCTGGCGAATTGATTGGCATCAATGGTCGCGGTTCATTTGAGAAGCGAGGACGCGTTAACGTGGGTGTTGGCTATGCGATTTCCATCAATCAGTGCAAAAACTTTATGGACCATCTCAAGAGTGGCCGGATCGTCGACCACGCGACACTGGGGGCTACCGTTGCCGCAGATGACCAGGGCGTTGTTCGCGTTTCCGGGATTCTTGAATCATCTCAAGCGTATCGTCGCGGTCTGCAATACGATGACGAGATCTTACAGTTTGCCGGGCGCGACATTCAAACTCCCAATCAATTTAAGAACGTGCTTGGCATTTATCCCAAAGGCTGGCCAGTACCGCTGACATTCCGCCGGGAAGGCGAGAACAAGCAGATTACCGTTCGCCTGACCGGAGTTCACGCAACGGAAGAACTGGTCGAGTTGATTGAAGGTCAATCGGCGGAACAGGTTCCCGATCTTCCTGATGGTCACCCTGAACCTGAAAAACCAGACGAGATTCCAAAAAAGAAAGACAAGAAAAACGCCCAAGACGAGAAAGCTTCTACCGAGACGCCGGCTCACTACCCTGAACAATACAAGCATATGTTTGTTAAACGATCCGGGTATGCAAACTACTACTTTAACCTCCAGCACCAGAATCGAGTTTGGTCAGGTTTTTTGGCCAACGGTGATTTTGCCGAGCACAAGTTTGGTTGGCGACTCACGGCGCTGGATGATCAGGGCCGGAAAGTCGTAGTTGTGTTGGCGAATGAGAAATCAGGAATGCAAATTGATGGTGAGTCATTTGTTCTCGATCCTGAAGAAGACCTCTCAGGCCAGTTGTTTCCGGCAGATTCTGGCGGACTGCTGGTTGCACTACACCTGTGGCGAAAAATGCTTGTGCTTGGGCCCGAGAAATTTGGTGATGTGGCCTACATTGGCAGCAGCCCAAATCAGAGCGCCGAGGGTACTGGGGATATGCTCGCTGCGGTCCGGGGATCGATCGAGAGCAACTTCGTTTTCGACAAAAATGATTGCAAACTTCTCGCGATGGAAATGTACCCCGATATCGAAACCGATCCCTGCGAACTCTACTTTGACGATTACCAGCTCGACGACGACTTGACCGTCCCAGGCACGATCAAATACCAATACGGAACCAATCCGTCTCGCTTAATCAAAATTCAGCAGTTTGAGTTTCTGGGAGACGAAGCACCTACTAAACCCGAGGAGCCGACGACTTCTTCGGATTAGTGTGATGATTGCCTTTGGAAAAAAACGATCTAGGTTCGGCAGAGTCGCCGCTTGCGTCATCGCGGGTTGTCTTTGCTACTTGGCGACGTTCGCAATGCCGGACATTCTCACTGGCCAGGAGATCGCCCAAGGGTTCCGAGCGACAACAAGTCAGGTCCAGCCCGCGATGGTCAAAATTGTTGGCAGCGGTGGTTTCCAAGGCTTGGAGCCGTATCAAAGCGGCTTTTTCATTTCCGGATCGGGGTACATTCTTACTGTCTGGAGTTACGTCCTCGATAGTGACGTGGTAACCGTGACGACCAACGACGGCCAGAGACTCGAAGCCAAACTTGTCGGATACGACCCGCGAATTGAAATTGCAGTTTTACAGGTCCAAGCTGAAGGTGTGACGAATTTTAACCTTGATGAAGCCGTTCCTGGCAGCATCGGCAGCAAGGTGCTGGCGTTCAGCAACCTTTACGGGGTAGCGACCGGCAACGAGCCCGCCAGCGTTCAGCAAGGTATTGTTTCTGCAAGAACAAAACTTTCAGCCCGTCGAGGCGCATTTGATTCGATGTTTCAGGGTGAGGTGTATATCCTCGACGCTGTGACCAACAACCCGGGAGCAGCCGGTGGCGCAATTACCGATCGCAAAGGGCGATTGCTGGGGATGATTGGAAAGGAGCTTCGAGACTCACAGACCGGGTCCTGGTTAAATTTTGCCATTCCGATCGATCAAATCCGCCAATCGGTCAACGACATTCGCTCCGGAAAAAAAATCGTGCAATTCGATTCCTCAATACGAAAACCGACTGAGCCGATGACAACCGCATTAGTTGGCTTGGTATTGGTTCCGGAAGTGGTTTCACGAACGCCACCATACATTGATCGAGTTATTTCAGGTTCTCCCGCCGATCGGGCTGGCTTGAAAATTGATGATTTGGTGATTGAAATTAACGGCCAGATGACGCCCAGTCGTGCAGAAGTCGATCGTTGGCTCGAATACATCGATCGCGATTCGGTTTTAAATTTGACTGTCCAACGCGGCAAGTCATTCAAATCGTTTCAATTGAGGCTGGCAAAATAATGACTCGTGCTACTTCAATCAAACTGATCACGCTGCTGCTGTGTACGTTAAGTTTTTTCTCGTCCGCAGCAAAGGGGCAGAACGATCCGGAGCAGCTCGAAGAAACGGCGATCCGTACAGCGGTTGCGAAAGTCGAGCACTCGGTCGTCAGATTCGAGACCATCGGTGGAACCAATCGAGTCGAGGGAGTCGTGGCCGCCAACGGCCCCTCAACTGGAGTCGCCATATCCAAAGACGGTTACGTGATTTCGTCTTCATTTCATTTCGCCCATCAGCCGGCGAGTATTCTAGCTCGTTTGCCCAATGGCAAAACAGCTGCGGCGGAGATTGTCGGGCGCGACCTTAGTCGAAAAATCGTCCTGATCAAAATCGAATCTGATTTTAAATTTGAGGTCCCCGAGATGGTCAAACCTCAGGAGCTTCAAGTCGGTCAGACCGTGATTGCGATCGGACGCGTACTGGACTCGAAGTTGCCCAATGTTTCCACTGGCATCGTAAGTGCTAAAGATCGAATATGGGGCAAAGCCATTCAAACGGACGCGAAAATTTCGCCGGCAAACTTCGGTGGTCCGTTGACGGATCTGCTCGGTCGCGTCGCCGGGATTTTGGTTCCGATGTCGCCGGACGATGAGGGTGAGATGGCGGGCACTCAATGGTACGACTCGGGAATTGGATTCGCTGTGCCAATCACTGACTTGATGAAGAGAATTGAAGAGCTCAAATCGGGCAAGCCGCAGCGGGCTGGGTTGTTGGGTGTGTCATTCGAAGGTACGGATTTGTATGTCGATAAAGCGATTGTCGCGTTTTGCGCTGGCACCTCACCTGCGGGCAAAGCAGGAATCCGGATCGGTGATGAGATCGTTGAAATCAACGGCTTGCCGATTGCCCGACAGTCTGAGCTTAAGCATGCTCTGGGGCCGCTTTATGAAAATGACAAAGTCAATCTGAAGGTTGTACGTGCTGAAGAAGAGATGCCCTTCGATGTAGAGCTTGCCGGCGAACTTGATCCATATCAACCACCGGGAATTGGAATAGCTTTGCGGGGAGACAGCCTCATCGTCGATCAAGTTTTGGAAGGATCCGCTGCTGCCAAGGCAGACTTGAGAACCAAGGACCTAATACGTTCTTTCGGCGGCATGGACATTGAAGACAATCGAGATCTACACACAAAATTGGCTAGTGCCAGGATCGGCGAAACAGTCGAAGTTGTCGTCGAGCGGGATGGCGAGTTAATAAAGGAAAAACTGGCGATCCAAGGCCGAAGCGCGCAGCCATTTTCGTCCCAGAAGAATCGTGTCACTCGCGAAGCTCGCATTTTTGAGATAAAAGTCGCCGATGCGGCCAACAAGTGTTTCGCGATGGTCCCCTCCAATACTGACGAAGAGACTTCGCCTGCATTGCTGGTCTGGATTTCGAGTCCCGGTAAGCTTGACAAGAAGGCTTTGGAGCAACGATGGCTTTCTCAATGCAAAAAGCACAACGTGGCGATTCTTTTTCCCGAATCAACCGACGAAAAACGATGGAGCCCGGATGACGCGAGTATCATTTTCAACGCTATTGAAAACCTTAACAAACAGTCGCCTTTCGACTCGAAACGAGTCACCATTGGAGGCGTAAAAGCAGGCGGGACGATGGCGAGCTTAATCACGTTTGGCCGACGTGATCTTTTTCAAGGCCTGGCTATGATCGATGCCAAGCCTTCAACCAAAATTAGTCGGATGGAAACTTCGCCGGTACAACCGCTGCTAGTTTTTGCCGGGACCAGCCAAGTCGCCCCCGACCTGCAAAATAGCCTTGACGAATTGGAAGCGGCCCATTTTCCCGTCTTTCTCAAGGAGCAGAAAGGCGGGCTGTCGGTTTGGATCGAGATGCTTCTGCCTTGGTCGGAGACGGTCAATCGGCTTTAACGTTTGCTATCGCTTCCGCGGATCGTTTCTGGTGATACTCGAAATCCACTTCATCACCGAGCCAACGCCAATTCCTATTACGATTAATGAAATTAGAATTCGACCGGGATTGGGACGCACCGCAATTAGAACGATGCAGATCGCAGCTAGTCCGAAAAACACCGCTGGCAATTTACCTTTGAGCGACATTAGCTCTGGAAAAGCCAGACTGATAACCCCCAGCAGAGCACCAACGCGAATCAGCATGCCCAGCCAAAATGGATCAGGATTGGGCTGCAAAAAATAGATTAGCCCGCCGACAACCAAACAGACGGCAGCGACAATGCCGACAAACAACCGGGGAACTTTGTAGCTTGGCTTTTTAATAACGCTTTCCCAAAAAAGCTTGCTCAATCTCGACTGGGAGTCGTTTCAAAACTATCGCGTCAACATTTCCGTAGTGGACGAGGTTACGAGCCCTGCTGCATTACTCGCGGCAAGAGACTCGTAACCTCGTCCACTACCATAAACTCAAGCTTTGAACTACTTCAAGCCTTACTCACCTGTCTTTTCACTAGTCTCAACGCCCAACTCAGCCTTAAGTTGCTTCAGCAAATTGACAGCAAACCCAACCTCTTCCTTTTGCTGGATCGGCGACTGGGGAATTTCTCGCTCAATCGTCAATGGACCGGAGTACCCGATTTTATCAAGCGACTCCAGGTAGCGCTTCATCCCAACATCTCCATCGCCCAGTTTGGTCTCTTCTCCCCATTCTTTTCCGGGGTTGGCTGCCCACTTCGCGTCTTTACAATGGCAGCTTCGCACCAGAGGCCCCAACACATCCAGTGCCTCAATCGGATCACCTGCACCGTACAAAATCATGTTTGCCGGATCGAAGTTTACAAACAGATTGTCGCACTTGGTGTCACTGATAAACTGCACCAGCGCCTCAGCAGTTTCCTGACCTGTCTCCAAATGAACCGCCTGCCCGTTTGATTTAGCGTATTGGCAAAGGTCAACCGTTACCGAAACAATCTCAGCGTAATCGGGATCATTGCTATCGTGAGGAACAAACCCAAGATGCAAGGCAATCACGGAGCAGCCCAGCATTTTGGCAAAGTCGGAGATCTCTTTCATCTCTGCTAATCTGGCAGCCCTGGTATCCTTGGGCATCAGCCCGACCGTGTTGACGACCGTCGGAATTTCAGCGTAACTCTCGCCTTCGAACCCGCCAAAGACAGCAGTGACGGAGATACCGTGTTTGCCAAGTCGCTCCAGGATCGAGTCGGCAGCAGCTTGATTCCGATTCGCTTTGGCCGGCGCGTGAATTTGAATGGTTGGAATTCCCAGTTCATTGGCCACGTCCAAGTCGACACCCAACCCAGCATCAATACTTGTAAAAACACCGATTTGCCACTTTTTCACTTGAAGCCTTTCAAACGCATTTTAAACCTTGTCGAATCAACCAACATAAACAACAAGAATTGGAACAACAAGCACGAGAGGAACTGGAATTTGGAGCGGCAGCCTGCGCAGCTCCGTGGCTAGCGCCAAAACGGCTGAAAAAATCACGGGCTCTGAGCGAAAGATGCGCAAGGCGCAAAACTTTTGTGAAGAGGCTGACATCCTATTGGCAACCCGATGCGTAAGCGAGGGAGAAGCGGCAACTGAATCCGCCTCGCTTGCGGGTTACCATTTGCACTCTCCAAGCGTTTGAAGAAATGCCAGCCTCGAAAACGAACTCGAATTGAAACGCGTCAGCGTCAGGTTCCTTACACACCGAGGCAAACTATCAACGCAAAAAGGCCAGTGGAAATCCACTGACCTTTGTCTCGGCTAAGCTTCTGGAACCTAGTTTAGGCTGGCTCCACCAACTTGATCCTCTTCAATTTCGCTTTGAATAATGATTCTTGGTGTTACCATCATCATCAAGTTCGAAGTCTCATGGCCGATGCCGGTGTTTTTGAACAAGCGATTTACATAGGGCAAGTTGCTGAGGAACGGAACGCCTGTCTCATTGCGGCTTTCGTTCATTCGCTTGACGCCACCCAACAACACTGTGCCACCGTCAGGAACACTGACAACCGTACTGATCGTCGTAAAGGACAACACCGGCAACTGAATCGTAATACCCTGAGTAGTCGTGGTTAGCTCCTCATCATCGAGGTCGGCGTTTACTCCGCCGTCGACGATATCCAGAAGATCATCGAGAACTGAACCACTCGTCTGCTCAGTCGTTACACTACCGTCAAAGGTAAACGTATTAACTTCGGTAACCTGCGAAAAGAACGGCACCAATTGCAAACGTACGAAACGACGATCATCAGAAACGACCGCCGTAACATTCAAATTCGTACCCTCAGGAAGGATCGTGATGACCGGTTGGTGGCTGACTGCGAAATCACCCACAACAGGAATCACTGAGGTAACAAAAGGCGTCGACGAACCGTCGTTCACGTTGGCACTCTGCCCGTTGAACATCGTTACTGTCGGAGCCTGAGAAATGCTGGTCCGGTTATTGCCCTTACCGGCTTGGATAAGAAAGAAGACTTCAATATCCGAGAGAATTGCAAAGCCAAAGTTCGCGGCCGTTGCGCCCTCAAACCCTCCGAAGATCGGTTCGGCTGCGGTAAAGCTCTCTTGCAAGAATTGCAAATCAACACTTCCGTTACCGATTACATCGTCGGATACGTTTGCAACGATCTGAGAATCAGTAATTGTAGGATCGGCGTTACTGGCAATGTTAAAGTCAAAATCGATTCCGATTCGCTCGAAGAAGTTCTCCGCAAGCGTGATGAAGCGAACTTCAACAACGATTTGAACATCGTTCAACTCACGAAGTTTGGCAAGCAAATCCTGAATCTGGTCTTGAATTTCCTGCGTCTGCGAAACGATCAGACTCAAGTTTGGAACAAATGCTTCGACCGTTCCCAGTCCCTGACCAGTATCCTGCCAGGAATCTGGTGCGATTGTGCTTTGAACCAGATCGATAAGAGGCTGGAAATCCTGCAATGTGATTCCGCCGAATGGTTGACCGCCGACAGTACCGAACGTCGGCTGACCGACTTGAGGCCCATTGTTGTAGCCACCGGCGCCTGCAAAGGGATTGCCTGGCAAGCCGCCACCAAGTTGCTGGGCCATGGCCAACTGGTTGGTGGGTCCTGCACCATTGGCAACGTTCAACACGCCACCACCGCCGCCGCTACCGCCACCAAATCCATTGGGCTGCATGAAGGTCATGTGCATCGGATGCTGAGGTGCCACGATCGGCATCACCAAGTCACCGATATAGTATGTTTCAGTTTTTAGCTTTGTTTGTTGGGAGTCAGCACTGGTAATCTTGATTGACTCATTTTCAACAACAAAGACAAGTCCTGCAGACTGGATGATCAATTGTAAAGCAGACCTCAGCGAGATCGGATTGCGAATCGGCATATCAACCAGTTGGTCTTTTCTTACGTTTTCAGTCGCCAACGCCAAATCATCAAAAACGATGTTCACTCCGGCTTGTGTAGAGAGTTGGTCAATTGCCTCGGCGAGCGTTCCTGAATATTCGCCCTGAACTCGTTCGTTTCTGAGGATGTTCCAAATTCGCCGATCGGCCTCTGAACCGCCTCGAAGCTCTTCCTGCCGGGCCCTTCTTAGAAGCCCTCTTTCGCGAAACTCATCGGGATCATCAATTGAAACCGGATGATCCCAATTGGTAAAGATCGCTGCCTCTTCAGCTGCGGCCAGTCCTCCCCACACGCCTTCTTCCTTTCGATCGCGAATTCCTTCCATAATTGCCAATCGGCTGACGAAACGGGCCTTTTCCCTAAGCAGGGTTACCGCCACGCTGTCAGGGTCAAGATCGGCGGCTTGTCGAGCAACCACCTGGGCTTCAGCATAACGTTGCTGGTCAATCAACACGTTAAACTCTTCGACCAACTTTTGAATTTGGTTCTCTACGTCGTAGCGTCGCTGTCGACGCTGCTCGACTGTAGCTCTGGCCTCCGCGTTACTCTCGTCATTGGCAATCTCGGCCAGGTTTTCATCGATGTACTCCTGCATTGAATCGAGATCGCGATCAATGATATTCAGAAGCGGTCGCTGACTGCTGGGCTCAAGGTTTGATTGAGCAATGCGACTGCGAATCATGGTCATTTTCTCAAGTGCTTCACGAGGGCTCGATTTGAGCAAACGCTCCGTTTCGGCGCGTTCCCGAAAAACCTCTGACTGAAGCTCACGAAACTCGGCTTGCTCAAGAAATCGAGTATCGTCTGTTTCCGTTGCAGAAACCAAAATTGCTTCTTGACCTTGGTCACTAAGGTTTGTCTTTACGCCTGTTCCACCCAAAGCCCGTGATCCCACAGGTTGAGACATTGTCAATCGAGTCAACTGATCCTGAACGGCCTGCTGAGTCCTATCGTCAAGCTGATTTCGGTGCTCCCAAGCTCGTTCCATGTACATCCGTGCTTGCCGCGAATCCTTGTCATCGATTGCCTTCAGACCAAGTCGGTAAAACTCACGCGCATTGGCTAACACGGGGCTGTATTGATTGGGCAACTGGCGTTGGCTCGATCCGGAAACAGTTGTGTTGTAAGTGTTATCATTGCTTGGATCGTAGTCCGCCTGAACAACTCGGTTGGTCTTGGTAGCTTTTACGCTTTGGTCCACCTTCGGTTGTTCAAACGCAGCTGGAACAACTGGTGGGGCCAACTTACGATTCAGGGCGTTTTGAATCTTCAGTTCGTATTGCCAAGGTCGTGCCTCATCGGCAGCAAACTGGCTGTCAGGAACCTTGAGAGCGATCGCCTGATCGACGTAGAATTTTGCCTGATTCCAATTCCCCTGGTCCATCGCCAATTGGGTCTGAGAAAGCAGCTTCATTACCTCTGGCTTTTTGGATTGCTCAACCACTGGAGCAGCTTGACGCTGCACCTGGTTTGCGGCGGCTTGCTGAGCCAACGCGGCATTGTTTCTGGCGACCTTGATGATTTCGGTTAACTGATCCGGATTTCCAATAGTAGGGTTAAACTGAACTGGAAATTTCTTAGCCTGCGAGATTAACATCTCAGCGGTTTCAAAGTCTTCATATTGTACTAGAGCTTCGGCTTGCATCAGCAAAAATGAAGCTGCGCCAGAATTGTATGAGCGGTCTTTTTGGTTTGCCAATTCCGTTAATTGAAACTGGCGCTCAATCATCGACTGAACTGTCGAAGCTGAGTCACCAATCTGACTGAAGTCAATGTTTTGTCGTTTCGCAACGTCCAACATTGCTTGCGCTGTATCGACGTCACTGTGGGCAAGCGCCTGACGCGCTTTAAGTAGAGCCCGCTGAGCCTCAACCAGACTCGAAGTCGTTTGCTGCTGGGGGGCTGGTGAAGTTTCAGCTTGTTCGGCTGTCGGCACAAACTGGCCGCCGGTGTCACCAATACTGAATTCTACTTGACCTACCACCACCTGTGACTGTGTCACTAGCAATGACAATACGACGACAAATGCCCATAGACCTTGCTGAAGTCGCTCGGAGACTTTCACACAACTCTCCTTGTTTTTGAAGTCCATTTTTACCCTACAGTGTTTAGTTGATTCTGCGCCACGAACTTTTTTCCCTCGACGCCACTTTTTCGATCAGAACTCGAAAATGACCTTCGAATATCGCCAGATCGGCTGAGCCCATGGACCGCGCATCTTTCTTTTCGAGGCGAGTAATTACCCGAGCTGTGAAATTTCGTCAACATCAGTAAAGGCGGAAAAGCAAAAGTTTGCGCCAGGGTGACAGCATGCCTTGAATGCGTCAGATGGTTCGCGAAAAAACGATATAAAACGCGGCTAGATCAGTGAGCCAGCGACAAATTATTTATTTAGTTGGATTCACAGGATTTAGAGACTTGGCTTCAGCCCTGATTTCCTTTTTACGGAAGCAGGATGTCTCCCACTGCTTCAGTCCGCCCACGGTTTAGGAAGAGATTTTTCCGTTTCACGGAATTCGAATAAAAAAGGGGGCACGCCGGGATTATCGTCTGAAAATCTCGAGTCGTTGCAGGCGATGATCGCTGAACGATGTTTGTAAGTCGTAGCTGAGAACGTCTACGTCGCTACCGACGACGCACTGGTCGATCGCGTAAAGCGGCAGCGGAACCGGCCAAGTGTAACCAAACTCTCCACCGGCCACTTCATACGCATGTACGTACCCCTTCGGTAGTCGCTGCAATTGTATCGAGCGACGAGGTGCGTTAAAGTCGCCCAGTACCAAGTCCGGCTTGTGCTCGTGAATTAGTTGGTTCAACTCTCGAAGAAGCGGGTCACGGTGCTGCAACAGATTCGAGGTCAGGTCGACCGCAAAGATGTGTAGTGTCTTTCCGTTGTGCGTCCAACGTACCGACCAAATCTGACTCTCCTCACGATCAACCAGCGGCTGCTTTTCAAGGGTGTCGCCGTTGTGAGCGACGGCCATCATTTTTGGCAGCCATAGTACTGAGTGCCGATCCTCTTTAATCCAACTCGGCCAGTCATCCAGCGGTTCTGATAGTAGGTAGAAGTCCGCATCCAGTGACAATAGTTTTTTGCGTACCTGATTTTGTCCGAAACTACCGCTGCAAGTGTTCCAATGGACAATCGTAGCGATGTTTGCGGGGTCGGTGTTTTGGCCGTCGGCTTTTGCTGATGCAGAGAACTGGTTCTCGACACCAAAAGTCATGATCCCGGCGGCCAACAGTGCCATTACCGTCGTGATCGAGATTCGCTGCGACGATTCCCCGGTGGCGCCTCGCAAGCCCAGTACCGTCCCAGTCCCAAGAATCGCAAAAATGGCTGGCGAAGGAATGTAGAACAGCAGACCGGTGAACCATGTTGCATCGAGACAGACCTGACCGACACTCCAGCCAAGGAAGAGGAGAATCGTTGCGACTTTTGCCATGCGCAACCATCCATGGGTGGTGACAGACCTGTCAGAACCCTTTCTCACCAATGTACCCGAAGGCAAGCTGTTTTCAGCTGATGTTGCCGCTACACGTTTGCCCATGGTCATCGACGATCCCGGACCCTAGCTCGCAAGCCCCATTATTTACAGGTTAGATGAATAACAGGAAACGAATCTGGCAAGCCTCTTTAAAATTCGTCGCTGAGTCCATCCCCGTCGTCACGACCCCGTTTCTTTTTCTTTGGACGTTTTGGACGGCCCACAATCTGAGATTCATCTGGTTGGAGCAACAGATTTCGATAGGTCGTACGATCTTCCATATCATTGCTAAGCTTGAGATTGCCCCACGAATCCATAACCAGGATTTCACTGGCCAAACTGTGACGCATCTTCTCAGCTCGTGGCAGCGGTATCTCGGCCCCTCCCATTGAATCGACGATCACTTTCCCGGTTCTGATGGGGACTTTGAACTTGTCTTCGCCCTGAGCTGGATTTGGGTTCTTGGTCAAATATACCTTCCAGGTAATTGGATGAACGATGTGAGCAGCAGTATGGAAATTCAACAACTCACCTCGGCTTACCGTCTGCTTGGTTGGAACGGCGGTTCCATATTCGGCTGACCAGGTCGAAGCAACAATTTCCATCTGCGGCTCTCCAGCTGGGAAAGCAGCATCAACGCCGTTGACCTTTAGCTTAAGCTCTTTGGGAGGAACAATCTTTCCAACGGCTACCTGAGAATTGTCCGGAACAACAGTGATCGTGACTGATTCACTCCACTCAGATGGTCTGGCAAAGCGTAAAAAAGGATGATTTGTTGGAACAGGAATCGATTCGAATTTTTCGGTGATCGTCTCTTTTCCATCAGGCCCTTTTACTTTCTTCTTTCTCATTTCTGAGACGGTGTAATTGATGACACCAGTGGCAGAATCGGGATTTGATGCGGTGGCTTCTTTAAGCCTACGCCGGACCTCGATATCCGTCATTTGGCTGGTGACCTCAACCCACTGAGGTTCATTCTCATCCGATTGACCTGATGCCGATCGACCTGGTGACCTACCAGGCGATCGCCGCCCTGGGCTGTACTCTTCGTCTTCAGCTCCATACTCGTCGTCGCCGCCGCCTCGCGCCCGTCCTCCGCCGGATGTCCGAGTACCGCTACCTCCGCCACCGGCTTGAATAGCCGCAAATTCGCCGTCAGGATCTTCGTTGTTTGGATCGCCAACCCAAACCCTCATTCGGTATTCAAAGGTTGTCTTTGACTTAACACCATTGACAACAACATCGAAAAAGCGAACCAGCTTATATTTCTCCTCAGGCCGTTTGGCAAGCAAAACTTTCATATAGTCCGTGAAATCGGAACCCGCACGAGTCTGCAAAAACTCTTCGTCGTCGGTCGAACCACCGCGTGTAGACGAGCCTCCCAAACTTCCCCGTTGACCAGGAGAGGCAGATCGCCCAGGAGATCGCCCAGGAGATCGCCCTGTAGCCCCTGGCCTGACAGATCGCCCTGCCCTACTCCCTGGACTAGAAATCCTTCCAAGATTCCCCCCTCGGATTGGCGACTGGCGAGCACCGCGAGCACCTGAAGGAGATGGTGATTTACCACCTTCAAAATCTAAAGGATTTTCCACTTCCTCTGTATCACCTACGATATCGGGAAACTCTCTGGTCTCAGTCAGTTCAGGGTGGCCGATGTGCGGCAGATAATCAACAAATGCTACAGGCGGATTGGGGCCGGTAAGCGCTGGGTCGTAATACTGGGGCGCTGTGTTGTCAGGAGCCGAGAAGTGTTCTGACTTCGGCATATTGTGCATCGCAGGATATTTGGACGGCAGGTTAAACTGGATGAACTCCGATCGATCAACCCACTTGCCGCCGTTGACACGACGTTGAATTTCAACATGCTGATAGATGGGTTTGTCGCGCTCGTGAAAGTACCCTATTGAATCAGTTAACACGTCAAATGCCTTGAACTGCTTTTGGATATCTAGAACTGCCGAAACACAAACAACATCGACCAAATGAGCGCTGTGCTTTTCGGCACCAATGCCATGTGTTTTTGGAATCACACCAGCCATCGAGTCCACGTGGACTTGCTGAATCTGAGAACCGGCGTCGACCGTGGGAATAACGTCCTCTTCTTCCGCTTCTTTGTCGCGTCCGCCGCGCCCGCCGCGCCCGCCGAAATCAAGACTGCCACCAAAATCACGACTGCCACCAAAATCGCCGTACTCATCACCATATTCATCACCAGAGTCTTCATCACCGCCGCCAGAAAATCCTCTGGCACCGCTGCCGAAGTTAGGATCGCCGACGGATGTCAGCTCCGAATAGCGTTCATTAGGAGCACTGGCAATCAGCAACGGAGCTCTAAAATGACGAGCTACCGGATTCTGAGGCGTAACGATCCCTGGATCCTTACGTGTGGCCCGAGTTAGCGCCGGAACGCCACTCAAAGGATCAATCAGGTAAGCATTAGCTTTAAGTGCACCAGCTCCTTCAAAACCTTCAATGGAGGCCAACACATTGGTTCGACCTTTACGGTGAGGTTTGATCGCCTCCCAGACATCGGCTCTTTTAACATGTTGGTCTGCACGCTCGGCCGAACTGACCAGTTTGCTTGGCGTAGATCCTTCGAACGGCTTCGCTTTCAAGCCCATCCAAAGGAACAGCCCGAAGAGAGCCAAACACAATACGAGAATCAGTTTTTCAGTGTGGTACAGAAAAAAAGTCCCAATGGACTGCTTGTTAATACTTGGCATCTTCATTTTCAGTTCTCCGTTTTCTGCCGAATTCTACCAAAGGCAAATTCGATTCAGATTTGATCTTTCAAGCTGTTTTTTAAAATATAAAGCTGTTGTGAGAAATTTCGAAAGTGTTTTTGAAACGAGAATTGGAGCCAACTCTACGCTTAAAGCCTCGACCGAGCTGACTTAGCCGAATCAATACTTGCCGCGTCGTTGGGATCGACTTCGACTTCTTCCAGTCCAGCGGCCGCCTGCAGAACTTTCGGACGCACCGGATTATAGATTTTAACGATCCCATAAAACTCAACATTGACATCATAATTGGTTCGAACTTCAACAGGCGTAGACTCCAAAGCTGGAGCAACACTGGTACCGCTACCGCCACCGCCACCAAAGATTCCGCCTCCGGCACCGCCACCTAAAAGTGAACGCCCTGGGCTTGGACGCCCCCCGCCTGAACGCCCTGTGCCTAGACCACCAAACCCTCCTCCTCGCTGGCCACCCAACTCAATTTGCTCTCCTTTTTGATGCCTGTTCCAACGAACCTGTTGAATTTCAAACGCGAACGGAGAGTTGGCACAAGCAGCCATGAAGGTGGCAATCTCGGTTTCTTTCATACGGACCGCAATTCGAACCGGAACACGTTTCGAAACGATCAACTCAAGATCTTCAGGGGGCAATTCCGGGCTTTCAATAATCTCTTTGACTTTCGCTGCGCCGAGAGGATCAAAGTTAAGGTCCACATACCGATGGTGGTAAGGAGAGATTGTAGGCGATTCCCCATCCTCCTCTCCCGAACGACCGTATGGTTCTTCTTCATCATCTACGAATCTTTGGCCACCGTCGTCACCATTGGCTACCCCCGCATCACCTGCAGCACCAAGTAACGGATCAAAGGGAGTCAGTACACCAAGTTTCCCACCAACATCACGACCAAAAACAACATGATGCAGTTGCTTGATCGAAGAGATATCGTTCGCATCAGCGTCGCCATTGACCTCGCGAATAATTCTGAAGATGGCTTCGAGCAACCAAAGATCCTGTTGCAGCATGTAGCATTGCAACGGAGTCGGAGTGTTGGTCGGCAACCGGTGATCATCACGGCCTTTGAAGCTGGTCATCTTAGTCTGCCAAAGTTCCTGGTTTACGTCGTCCCAGATAACGGCGAAGCTGTTCAAATCGATCAATTCGCCGGTCAGTTCGTCGTAAACAAACCCAGGAGTGTCTTGAGCTTGGCCCCTACTTCCTCCACCAGTACTCCTGCCGTTGCCTCCAATGCTCCTGCCACCAATGCTCCTGCCACTACCTTCGCCGTACTCATCGTCGCCATTGGACCTGCGACCAGGACTGGAACGACCTACTGGTTGAGTGGAAGCTCTCTCTTCAGCCTCAAGTCTCGCAGGATCGTAGTTCCAGTAAGTCCGAAGTAAATCATCGCCGGTCAACACAACCATTTGCTTGGGTATATTTTTGGCGTAGAGCGCTAACAAAGGACCAAGCCGTCCATCACCCTGAAGCCAAGTATCGGGAATCAGCTCGGGAGGATCGTAGCGACTAAAGGTCTCCGCAAACGCGGGGCTCTCAATAATGTCGGAAGGCCATTTGAGGATTTTTTTCTGATCATTGACACGCTTTTCCCAAGCCTCAATGATCGACGCGACGGTAAGCTCCATCTCCTGCTGAATTCCTTCTTCAGACTTGGTATTGGGATGAGCTGGAGTTCCTTCGACGCCTTCGGCAGACACTCTTTGGATTTGATTAGTCGTATTGATTTTCTGTTGGATGTTTTTGACGTTCTTGTCAGTCTCTTTGTCGATCGCTGTAAAAACGCGAAAGCACCAAATTCCAACCATCAGCGCGGACATCCAGAAACATCCAAGCCAGAACTTGTTCTTTTTCATCCAACGAATTGCACTATTAATTTGATCCACAGAACTTCCTCTCAAATGAGGTGGCTAAATTGCACCTGAACGCTTTTTCTGCAACTAATCGAAACTTGATTATCCCTGTCCACACTTGCCAAACACTTGCCAAACACTTGCCAAACACTTGCCAAACACTTGCCAAACACTTGTTAACTGCCAGTTTCGGCTTCCTCGT
>CAYSQZ010000012.1:40306-46951 GCA_964433035.1 uncultured Pirellulaceae bacterium
ACACTTGCCAAACACTTGCCAAACACTTGTTAACTGCCAGTTTCGGCTTCCTCGTCGAGTTCGCCGGCTTCGGCAGCTGCAGCAGCTGCCGCTTCTTCTTCAGCCGCTACCCTCGCATCGCGTGCGGCGCTAATTTCTAATTCATTACGTGGAGTCCAAGCCATCTGGACAACAAAGTTATATTCATCGACGACAAAAAGGTTCTTCTCCTCTCCGCCTCCCGCGGAAACATTGGCTTTGGGGCGATTGGGTCTCCTGCCACCACTTTCTAACTCTTCGTCTCCTGCCCCCGCAGCAGTTGGATCGAAAATGATTTTCTTAGGCTTGATCTCGGATGTCACTGTAACGGTCGGGAACGAAACTCCAATATCTTCATAGGTGAACAACTCGTCAGAGAAAGGAAGTTTCACGCTGGGAACCTTGCTCTTCAAGTTTTTGATTAACGTCCGGACAAGGTACGCTTTACCGGAATCGAGATTCTTAAGCTTGTCGCTACTGTTGTGAAAGTGATGCCCCTGGATCTCAATCACCCATCCTGGAATATCAGTAAAGACGCCCTCCGACTCTTCCAGATCACCTTCACCTGACGCATCGGCTTCGACCACCTCGGCACCGGCCTCCTTTGCGGCTTTAAGCTCATCTTCTTGAATCTTGAACATTCGTTCATGAATCGGACCAACGTTAGCAAACCACTGCTGCAAGTTTTTGTAGTAAACCGACTCAATGTGATCGACGTAAAGTTCTTCACGATCCTTAAAGGGAACCGTGTTGGGATCGATTTTGATCGCCGCACCACCGGCTTTACCACCTTGAATTCGCGGGTCCCTGGGAAAGGCCTGGGTCAACGCCGAGTAAAACTCGATCCAAGTCGCTTTACCTTTGGATGCCGCGGTCAATTCATCGGCAATCGTCGAAAGCTTGCCCAAAGTCTCCGTCATCTCTTGATCGTTAGCGACAAATCGGTCGCTGGTACTTTTGGTTTGATCAACCTTGCTGATCGCCTGGCTCCAAGACTTTCCTGAACTGTCGGTGTAAGCATCGTTGGCACGCCACCAAGCGTTGGTTTTGAAGAAATAGCCAAGCAAAAGCCCCAACGTCAGCGCGCCAACAGCGGCCAGAACCCAGGGCTTTTTGGCTCGAATGATACGCTCAACGACGATCTCTTTAGGCAAAAGGTTGGTATTGATCCGCCCTTTCTTCAATCCTTGAAGACACAAACCATAACAAGGGGCATACGAAAGGACGTTATTTGCGAACGTCGGCTGAGTTACAACATCGGCTCCTTTGAGTTTGTTGAACTCAGAGACTTTAGCGATATCAATTTCAAGTTGCTTTCCTAGAAACTGCTTTATCCCGGGAAGCTTCGCCGCATTGCCGAGCAAAACAACCTCGCCGATCACTGCCGCTTTTTCGTTGCTCTCGAAAAACGTCAGTGACCGCTGGACTTCGTTGACCAGGTCATTGAACACCGGTCGCATCGCTTTGAAAATCGCTTTTGGGTTTTCGGACTGACGTGCGTTTCGCTTCAGGTGTTCGGCTTTGGCTTGCGTAAGCTTCATCTCACGCGAAAGCTGTTTTGTAAAATGATTGCCGCCGATGGGAATGTTACGCAGCCATAGTTTCAAGCCGTTGGTAACAATCAAGTCGGAAGTGTCGGTGCCCATCGACATCACAACGGTCGACTCAGGAGGATTCTCAGGATCAAAGTCCTCGGGATCAGGCAGATCCTCGATCCGGTCGTGACAGACGACGTTGAAAATCGAAAGCGGCGAAAGTTGCACAATGTCGACTTCAACATCAACATCGTCAAACGGACGCAGGGCGCGAAACACGGCTTCGCGCTTCATCGCAAACAACCCGACCTCCGCGTCAACAGCACGGCCATCGACAACCGTACCACCAAGTTGTTGCCAGTCCCAAATTACGTCTTCAATTGGAAAAGGGATCTGTTGCTTGACTTCGTATTTAACAATATCCGGGAGCGTCTTGACCTCAACCGGTGGCGGCTTGAAGAATCGCGAAAGCCCCGCTTGTCCCGAAACGCAAACAGCGACTCGATCACCTGCCACTTTGTTCCGCGAAAGAAATTGCTCTAAAGCCTCCCTAACCATCTCTTCGGGTTCGGCTTCGGCATGGCTGAGGATCTTTGGATACTCGATAAAGTCATATTTATCGGCGATGACGGTTTCGCCATCAGCGTCCATGGTGCAACGCAGCGCTTTTAATGCACACTGCCCAATATCGATGCCCCAAACGGCATTAGATTTCGCCATCTTCGTTTACGCCTATTCCTTGAACCGCATAACTCACTTCGACTGTACAATCGAACGTCGAATTTTCTCCAACGAACTGTCCCAGTATACGTTGAATCCGGGCAGTTCGTTAACCTGGTTTGAAGCCAAGTTGAGCAGCAGGAAGTGGTCGTAAATAAAGAAAAGGGTCATTACTGTCCCGGTTTCTCAAACCATGTCCTAATGTACTCTCAATATGGGCAAAATGTCAAATTTACGTCGCAAATCCCCAGTTTTCCAGCCCCTTGGGAACGGAATGGATTGATCGCGTGAACACGGCCAATGAATATGGTTTTTCAGCCACTTCGGCACCGCCGGGTAGAACCAATGGTTCGGGTTAGCGTGCCTATGAAGATTTCAACACGGTAATTCTGAGCATCTACAATTTCTGGACATCTAGTTTGGTTTGAGCGTAAAAAACTTTGGTATCTTCAGAGCACCAAAATTCTTCAATTTTTAGCAATGCAACAGTACTCGAAACTCCTGGTCGTCTTACCTTGCCATTCGCTCGAAGATTTCCCCATTCACCACCGGGGCAAAGAAGCCGCAGATCTTTTGGCCAATTGGACGGCACTTTGGCATCCCGCACTCATTGCCAGCTGTTCGGCCAAACCGGATTGGCACCAAGCCGACAATCCTGAGTGCAATTACGATCTCGATTTTCGTGAAAACAGTGAGCCCGCTGAAGCGAATTCTGAACCTCCCTCGCAAGTCGCTCAAAATATTTTGCTGGCTCTAATCCCTGACGTCGCCCAGTCAACGATTGACTCTGAATTGCTGGGAAATCTAAATGCGATTAACTCAGTTGTTATAGAATCGGATCCCGATTCACCCAGGTCCAGACAGGAAATTGTTGAGCTCGCTTTGTCCGCCAGCCCTTACGCGGCGAAATTGGCGACAAAAGTTGAGCTCGAGATCGCTGAAGATTTTCACGCGCTGGGTTACGCTTACCTTCAAATCCAGCTGATGACGCGACAGCTTCGCTATTCCAGCAACCTCGACGAAACAGCATTTTCAAAAGCCTGCGTTTCTGCGGCTGAGTTTTCCACTGAGGGCGACTACGAAAACGCTAAAGCCGGTTTGACGAGGTGTTTTGACATGCTGCTGGAAGAAAGAAATTCCTACTATCCCGTCGAACCAGAATTAATTGACGTTGTCCTGACCGCCAACACGACGCTAGGCAAGTCGTTACAGCGACAGTTGGAGCAAAAACATTCGTTCAACATCCTGATAACCGGCTCCGATGCGGAGGTGCTTGCGGCCAAAAAGCCGGACATGCTTGCCAAACTCAAAACTCGCGTCCTGGATCAATCCGATGACACCCCCTCGGAAAAAGTCGCCATCATTGGCGGGCTTCAGGATGAACTTCCCGAGCCACTGGTTTCCACCGAATCGTTGGTCAATCAACTGGGACGCGGACGTCAAACAATTCAAAATTTGCTGGGCATTGAGCCAACGGTCTTCATGAGACGTCGGTTCGGTCTTGGGCCCGCAATGCCCGGAGTACTTGAGCAATTCAATTTTGTGGGAGCCATTCATGCAACGCTTGACGACGGCAAATATCCTCTTGGCTCTGCCGCTAACTTTCGCTGGACAGGTGACGATGACCGCTCGATCTTGGCTCATGGAGAGGTTCCGCTAAGTGCGGATGACGAGGGCTCGTTCGTTGGCTTGGGCGTCAAGCTGGGTGAAACGATCGACTCAGTTCATGTCGCCTGTGTTGTTTTCTGCCATTGGCCTGACAAGACATGTCAATCATTCAAAGACGTTCTGCGGATTACTCAATACGGCACTCTGCTCGGTTCGTTCCTTAACATCGAGGACTATTTTGAATCGGTTTACGACCCCGGTTACGGCGATACGTTCACCAGCGACGAATACCGTGCCCCCTATCTGAAACAAGCGATCCAGCGTGATACTCCCAATCCAATCTCGTCGGTGACCAAGTACTGGAGGCGATTTTACCAACTCAATAGCGCGCGGGCTCTGTTGACTCAAATTTGCGCCAAAACGGCAATTGGGGCTGAAGATGCCACAGAAATTCAAAACAAGCTCGTCGATTTGCAATCGGTCGTTGAGTCTGATTTGATCGTTGAATCGGAACACCAATCACTGGACAATTCGATTGAAGAATTGATCCAAGAGATGAAAACAAAATGGTTGGGTTCGGCGATGACTCAAACCACCCCGTCTGTCGCTAACGGCGAGAAGTCATTTGAGTTGATCAACACAACATCTTTCAAACGCCGGATTGCTACTCCACTTGATTCTCAGAACCTTGGCACGACACGCAATCAACCACCCATCGTTTTTGCCGAGGGAACCAAGCAAGGCTCACACTGGGTTGCCCAAGCCCCTGCCATGGGTTCGGTCGAGATTTCAACAGGATTGCTCGGCTCAACCGATCAATTCAAATCCGATCCACCTGTCTCGGAGGACTTGATTCTTCGCAATGAGTTTTTTGAGCTTAAGGTCGACCAAAACACGGGCGGAATTCGTGGCATCGAGATTTACGGCTCACGAGCCAACCTCGCCAGCCAGCAGCTGGCCATCAGAATTCCCAGCCAACGAGATTCTCGGAACCAACCGCTGACCAAAGCCCGTTACAGCCAGATGGTTGCAGACAAAATCGACTCTTCGTCGACGTCACGGCTTTCGGGAACCATCGTCAGCTCAGGCAGACTGCTTGACCAAAGCGAACCGCTTGCAAAATTCAAACAAACAATTTCGCTTTCGCGTGGCAAACCAATTGCCTCAGTGAAAGTCGAAATCGAATTATTGAATCCGCTTACCGCTTCGCTTAACCACTACGTCTGTTCCCGCCTGGCCTGGAAAAACGAATCCTCTCGGGTAGTTGCCAACACCAAGGAGTCGCGCGACGAAATATTATCTGACTGGTTCACCGCGACTAATTTCATCGAAGTTGCCCAGGATGATCATCGCTTGGTGATGCTCACTGGTGGATTGCCGTACCACCGTCGCGCTTCTCGGAGGATGCTGGATAGCTTGCTGATCGTGGGAAATGAAAACCAGCGGGATTTTGAATTCGGAATCGGTGCCAACGTCAGTTACCCGATGGCGGCAGCGGTAGACTGGATGTCTCCTTTGATTTGCATTAAGTCAAATTCGCTTCAGGAAGGCTCCAGTTCGAAAAAAACTACGTTAGCCGATGCGAAGGACAACAAATCAGGTTGGTTGTTTCATTTAGATCGCAAGAATATCTTGGTTACGTGGTGGCGACCGTTCTTCGACCAAACCGTCGGCAGCAAAGATCGTTGGTCTGGGGTTGAGCTTCGTATTCGCGAAACCGAGGGCCGCCCTGGCAGACTGAACATTCGTTGTCCACACGCGATCGCGACTGGCGAACAGGTCAATTTCGCTGGAGACTTTTTGCAGTCCCTGAACGTATCAGACGATGATGAGACAAAACTAGAACTTGACTTTGGGCGGTTCGACTACCTTCAAATCTCGATACATTGGAAAAAATGATAGTAACTATCGATGGCCCAGCGGGCGCCGGCAAAAGCACGGTGACCCGACTGCTGGCCAAAAAACTCGGATTTAATTTTCTTGATACAGGAGCGATGTATCGCGCGGTCACCTGGGCTGCGATCGAGCGCCAAATCCAATGGTCTCAACAGAATGAACTTTGCGAACTGGCCAAGCGGATCAAAATCGAATTCGATGACGATCAGGTTTTTGTCGACGGTGAAAATGTTACTCAAGCGATACGACTGCCGGAGATAACGCGACAAGTCGTATTTGTTGCCGACTCGGCTGCAGTCCGATCCCACCTTGTCGAGTTGCAGCGAAGAATTGGGGAGTCAGGGGATTTTGTTTGCGAAGGAAGAGACCAAGGGACGGTCGCGTTTCCAGATTCGTTTTGCAAAATCTTTTTGACGGCATCATCACAGTCGCGCGCGTTGCGGCGGGTAAAGCAAATGGAAGCCGCCGGTAAGTTTGTCGATTTTGATCAAGTTCTCGGCGAGCAGGAGATTCGAGACCAGCAGGATCTGAATCGCGAGATCGGGGCTCTGGTTAAAGCTAAGGACGCCATCGAAATCCATACCGACAATCAATCGTTGGATGAAGTCGTAGAAGCACTCTACGCCATCGTGCAAGAACGGCTTTCGACCGTCGAGGGCTCGTAGTTTTCGAGGCTTCACTATCGCCAAGCCCTGTTCCGCCAAGTTCTGTTCGGCCAAATCTCAAGCTTGCCTTAACCGCTAACAAATTGAGCCAACAAGATTCTTAAACCCTCCCCGTCCAATTCGCAAGCGAATTCTCCGACCTCCCAGAGGGCCCTTGGTCGTTTTTAGTGGGTAAGTGTTGTTTCGCGATCCGATCGCTCGAA
>CAYSQZ010000013.1:0-45367 GCA_964433035.1 uncultured Pirellulaceae bacterium
CGCCGAGTTTACCGATCCACAACAGCGAATCATGCTTGAGCTGGCTTGGACGGCTTTGGAAGACGCTGGAATCATCCCAAACAAATCCGAAGATACAATCGGAATCTGGGCTGGAACTTATACTACCAGCTACTTCGTCAAAAACATTTTGACCAACCCGGATTTGATTCGCCAAACCGGTGAGTTTCAAATGGGTGTGTACAACGAGAAGGACTACATTGCCACTCGTGTTGCTCACGCGTTAAATTTGACCGGGCCGGCGATCAATGTGAACACTGCTTGCTCGACCTCATTGGTTGCGTTGATCGAAGCTTGCAAAAGCCTCGACGCTGGACATTGTGACGTTGCGTTGGCTGGTGGAGCATCAGTGACGTTCCCGCAAAACAGCGGGCACCTGCATCAAACCGGCAGCATCTTTACGCCTGACGGGCATTGCCGCCCGTTTGATGCAAAAGGTGCTGGGACATTGTTCAGCGACGGAGCAGGAGTCGTGGTTGTTAAGCGGCTTGAAGAAGCCGTTGCAGCTGGCGATCGAGTTTACGCCGTCGTTAAAGGCTTTGGTATCAATAACGATGGTGGGGAAAAAGCGAGCTTTAGTGCTCCGAGCATCAACGGCCAGGCAAGTGCTGTCGCGATGGCTCAGGCCATGGCCGGCGTTGACGCTGAGTCAATCGGCTACATCGAAGCCCACGGAACCGCGACACCGATCGGCGATCCAATCGAAGTTACGGCTCTGCGGACAGTCTTTGAAGCCCAAACCGACCAGAAACAATTTTGTGCAATCGGTTCGGTCAAATCAAACATTGGCCACACGGTCGCTGCTGCGGGTGTAGCGGGTTTGATCAAAGTGGCAATGTCGCTTCATGATGAGCAGATTCCGGCGACGCTTCACTACGAAAACCCCAACCCACAAATCGACTTTGAGAACAGCCCGTTTTTCGTCTGTGATCAAAACCGCGAGTGGAAACGCGGCGAGCAACCGCGACGAGCGGGAGTTAGTTCGTTCGGTGTCGGTGGAACCAATGCGCATATTTTGCTTGAAGAAAGCCCCGTCGTTGATGCGGCTGAATCAACAAATGAGCTTCCGGTTACGATCCTACCCGTTTCAGGGAAGACCGAAGAAGCCCTTTGTGCCAACGTCACCAATTTGACATCGGCGTTGCAGTCGGCGGCCAATGATGCTGATTCGGCTGAGCTTTCCAGTATTGCTCACACGCTTCAAGTCGGACGTGACGAGTTTACCTGGCGAGCCGCGATCGTCTCGGACAACTTTGAAGACGCTGCCCAAACCATGGCTTCGAAAACGCCACCTCGATTCATGAAACGTAAATCGTCAGCATCGCCTCGCGACGTTGTGTTCATGTTCCCGGGGCAGGGTTCACAATACGTCCGGATGGGCAAGAACCTTTACGATCACAGTGAAATATTCCGCGAGAACCTGGATCGATGTGCTGATATCCTGACACCGTTGTTAGGCCGAGATTTGCGTGATGTGCTCTTCCCGCCAGCTGGCCAGGAAGAAGCCGCTCAGGAAATTCTCAAGAACACACAGTTTACACAGCCTGCTTTGTTTGCTCTTGGCTATTCATTAGCCCAGGTCTGGATGTCGTGGGGAATCACGCCAACCGCATTGATGGGCCACTCGATCGGCGAGTTCGCGGCGGCTTGTACAGCCGGTGTCTTCAAACTCGAAGACGGATTGAAAATGATTGCCGAGCGTGGCCGGGCGATGCAAGCCCTGCCCGGCGGCAGCATGATGAGCGTCCGCCTGCCTGGTGCAGAAGTCGAGCCAATGATTTGGGGCGACATGGCAATCGGTTCCTACAACGGACCAAAACTTTGTGTCGTTGCTGGACCGGACGATCAAGTCGCTGAGCTACAGAAAAAACTAGAAGCCAACGACGTTGCTTGCCGCCACTTGCACACGTCGCACGCGTTCCACTCGCCCATGATGAACGAAATCGTCGCGCCATTCGCCGAGTTTGTCGGTCAGTTTGAGCTAAGCGAACCAACGATTCCAATTCTTTCAACCGTCACCGGTAAATGGATGACGGCTGAACAAGCGACAGATCCCAACTATTGGGCGGATCACTTGCGTGCTCCGGTTCGTTTCTCCGAAGCCGTCACCGAGATGTGGGGCGAAGATCCTTCACGGATTTTGATCGAGCTTGGTCCGCGCAAGACGCTGGCAATCCTGTCGAAACAACATGCAGAGGATCCGAAGAATCAAATCTCGATTCCGACGCTCTCTGACAATGCTGAAAACAACGCCGAGTGGCATTCCATGATGAGCGCGGTTGCTCAACTTTGGTTGGCCGGAGCCGAGATTCAGTGGTGCCGAATTTCCAGTGATGGAAACTCAAGGCAAAAATCGCCTGGCAAAATCAATGTGCCGACTTACGCGTTCCAACGAAAGCGTTTTTTCGTTGAGCCCGGAAATCAGGCCGCAACTGTCGAAGCCGCAAATTCATCGGCTGCTACATCAGTCAATGAAGCTGCTTCTATCAATCCTGTTACTTCACCTAATACCAATTGTTCTTTAACCCAATCAAGTCAACCCAGCCACGTGGTCGCAGCAGCACCCGTTGCACCAACTCAGAACGTTAACCCGGAGTCTATTCCTATGAGCCGTATCCCAAATATTGTTAATTCTCTCCATGAAGTCTTTGAAGATACTTCTGGTTTCGACCTCTCAGAATTCGATGGCGACACCACGTTCTTCGAAATGGGCTTGGACTCGTTGGTGCTAACGCAAACAGCGACTTCACTGAAAAAGGAAATGGGCATCGAAGTCACGTTCCGTCAGTTGCTCGAAGAAACGACAACTGTTGATACGCTGGCAGCATGGCTTGACGCCGAACTACCGGCCGACAAATATGCGGCTTCGGCTCCAGCGGCTGTAGCACCTGCTCCGGTTGAAGCTGCTCCCGCTGCTCCAGCAGTTGAGGCAACTCCGGTTCAACCAACAGCCGCTCCAGTTGCTCCAGCGACTCCAGCAGCTCCGCAAGTTCAAGCGGCTCAGCCGCAGGTTCAAGTTCCAATGCAACAGGTTCCAGTGACTCCAGTCACAATGCCAGTTGCTGACGGCACAGCAGCTCAAGCGATTGTGCAAGGCCAGCTTCAGCTGATGGCGGCGCAGCTTCAAATGCTTGGTGGTCAGGCAATGATGCCAGTTGCTCCAGTTCAAGCACCAGTTCCAGTCCAGCAAGTTGCTGCGACTCCGGCACCGGCACCACAATCAGCTCAGCCTACTGAGACGAATCAAGTATGTGCTACACCTGCTGCAACTCCAGCCGCAGATATCACACCGCCTGCACCAACAGCGACGCCTGCACCGGCCAAGGAAGAAGAAGCAAAAAAGGCCAAGCGATTCGCGACGGTCAAGCTTAACGATGGTGAGTTGGAACCTGAGCAGCAAGCTGCTTTGGATGCAATCATTGCCATGAACAACGCGATGATGCCAAAAAGCAAAGCGTACGCTCAGAAGCATCGTAGTTACATGGCCGATCCACGAACCGTTTCTGGATTCCGTCCCAACATGAAAGAGATGACACACCCGATCGTCGTTGAGAAATCAAAAGGCGTTCAGTTGTGGGACATCGACGGCAACGAGTACGTTGACTTCACCTGCGGATTCGGATCCAACTTGCTTGGTCACGGCCACGATATCACCATCAAAGCGATCTCCGAGCAAGTCCAGAAGGACTATGCGATCGGTCCACAGTCTCCCTTGGCTGGCGAAGTCGCTCAACTGTTCTGTGAGTTGACTGGCAACGAGCGGATGGCATTCTCAAACACTGGTTCAGAAGCTGTACTTGGTTGCACACGACTTGCTCGTAACGCAACTGGACGTGACTTGATCGTTATGTTCAATGGCGACTACCACGGGATTCTGGACGAGGTAATCGCTCGCGGAAGCAAGAAATTGAAGAGCTTCCCTGCCGCGACGGGTATTCCAAAGGATCACGTTGGTAACACATTGATCCTTGATTACGGAACTGATGAAACGTTGCAGATCATTCGTGAGCGAATGGACGAAATTGCTGCTGTTCTTGTTGAGCCGGTTCAAAGCCGAACTCCAGAACTTCAGCCCAAAGCGTTCCTGCAAGAGCTTCGTAAGATGACCGAGAAAGAGCCAACGTGCTTGATCTTCGACGAAGTCATCTCAGGTTTGCGAATCGGACTTGGTGGAGCTCAGGAATTCTTCGGCGTTAAGGCCGACCTCGCTTCGTATGGAAAAGTCGTCGGTGGCGGAATGCCGATCGGCGTCGTGGCTGGAAAAGCCGAGTATATGGATGGCTTTGACGGTGGAATGTGGCAGTACGGTGACGACAGTCGTCCCGAAGCCGGAATGACTTACTTCGCTGGAACGTTCGTTCGTCATCCGCTGACATTGTCGGCTTCATTGGCGATCTTGAAGCACCTTCAGGCTGGTGGCCAGCCGATGTACGACAAGCTTAACGGTTTGTCGGATTACCTGGCTGACGAGTTGAACAAGGTCTTTGAAGACCTCGAAGCTCCAATGTACCTGGCGAACTTCGGATCGTTGTTCAAGATCCAGTTCGCTCAAGAGCTGGTTTACAGCGAGATTTTCTTCGCCGGTTTGCGTCGTCGCGGAATGCACATTTGGGATCACCGCCCTTGCCTGCTGACGTTGGCTCACGACAAGAGCCACGTTGATCAATTGGTCGCTGCGACTCGCGAAGCAACCATCGAAGCCCAGCGTTACGGCTTCATGCCTGGCGACGGCTACAAGAAGTATCCAAACGTCTTTGACGTCAACAAGCCACCGCAAGTCGGTGCCAAGGTTGGCAAAGACGAGAAGGGCAATCCCGGTTGGTTCGTAGCCGACGTGGCGAATCCAGGACAGTTTATTCAGGTTGGTTTGCCAACAAGTTAGGAAGCCAACGGTTTGCAGCACTTGTAGGGCATGCTGTGCATGCCGGTCTATTCGATGTCAGGCACAGCCTGACCAACTTAATACTTTAAATAACTAAAACAAACCTTAACAATTCACCGAACCCCAAAAAATCAGCTCCCCTCTCCCCGAAAATTCGGAAGAGAAAATTATCCATTCGTTTCAACTTCAATCCGAATTTTTGGGAGAGGGGCTGGGGGTGAGGGGAAAAACACATTATCGAAGAGGCTCAGCTCGTGAGCGGCAAGGCGCTGGCCGACGGTCCGTCGCGCTAACCAACCGGCGGCTAGCGCCTCGCCGCTTACGAAATCAAAAACTCACTCAATCCTTTTAAACACAAACAACAATTCAGTAGGGCATGCCGATGGTCCGATGTCGGGCACAGCCTGACCTACTTGGCTGCTTGGCTTGGCCGCAATATTTAAATCACTCAACCTTATCAACAACATTAGCGGAGTTTCCCGTGAGCACGGTTAACAATAACTCAACAACTTCAGGTATCGTTCCAGTGGTCGTCGGTTCTCAAAAGGGAGCAACCGAAACCTACCCAGCCAGCGAAGCCCAGCTCGAAGTATGGCTTTCGAGCCAGCAAAGCGTTGAAGCCAACTGCGCCTACAACGAAATCAGCTCGCTTGTTTTTCGAGGCGGCTTGGACAAAGCCGTGCTTAAACAGGCTTTCGAAAAAGTCGTTCAGCGTCATCCGTCGCTCCGCACAACGTTCAGCAAAGACGGCCAGCAGGCGATTGTTCATCCTGAGCTAAAATACGGCTACAAGGAAACTGACCTCAGCCGTTTTGCCGATCGCATCGATGATGCCCTCGATTCAGTGATTCGCGAAGAAGGTAGAACGCCATTTGATCTCGTTGAAGGTCCGCTGGTACGGCTTGTACTGCAAACGATTTCCGAAGAACATCACAAGCTGACACTCACCGCACACCATGTCGTTCTTGACGGTTGGTCGTTGGCGATCCTGTGCCAGGACTTGGGACACTACTACGACGTTCTCTCTGGCGTAGAGCGAGAAGAACTGCCGCCGGTCAACACTTACAAAGAATACGCTCAGAAGATGGAAGCGTATTTGGATTCAGAAGACGGCAAAGCCGACGAAACGTTCTGGGTTGACCAATTTAAAGACGATATTCCTGTCCTTGATTTGCCGATTGAGAAATCGCGACCCAACCTGCGAACCTACACCGGACGTCGGTACGATCATGTGATCTCAACCGAGTTGGCGGAAAAGGTCCGCAAGATCGGAGCCAAGTCCGGATGTTCGTTGTTCAACGTCATGTTGGCTTCGTTCAACGCCTACGTCGCTCGGATCAGTGGCAATGACGATTTCTGCATTGGCATTCCAACGGCAGGCCAAGCTGCACTTGATCAGCCAGAATTGATCGGACATTGTGTCAACACAATTCCGCTTCGCAACAAAGTCGACATTGAAACACCATTTGCCGAGTACATGAAGCAAAGCCGAACGACGTTGCTTAATGCGTTCGATCACCAATGCTACTCGTACGGGACGCTGCTGAGAAAAATTGCTCCGCCGCGTGATCCCAGCCGTCCTCCAATGTTGAGCGTGTCGTTCAACATCGATCCGATGATCGACGCCAACAAACTCGGATTCGAAGGTCTCGATGTAGAGGTCCTGATCGAACCACGAACGTTTGAAAACTTCGAGTGGTTCGTCAACGGCGTGATCCACAAAGACAAATCAATCGAGCTGCAGGTTCAATACAACGCTGACCTGTACACCGACAAATCAATGGCTTTCTACCTGGAAGGTTTCGAAGCATTCCTTGAAGGTGTCGCCAGCAATCCACAGCAAAAGATCTCACAGTTTCACTGCATGAGTGTGCCGCAGCGGCAGATGTCACTGGTCGATTGGAACGCGACTGAGCTGGAGTATCCAGTCGAGTCGACGCTTCATCAGGAGTTCTCTCGCCAAGCCGCGGAGACTCCGAGCAATGTTGCAGTTTGTTTCGAAGACGTTTCGCTTACCTACGCTGAGGTTGAGTCTCGATCCAATCAGATCGCCCGTTATCTTGCCGCACAAGGTATCACGGCTGGCGACCTGGTAGGAATCTGCGTCGATCGCAGCGAGCGGATGCTGGTTTATCTGTACGCGATCATGAAGTCGGGCGCCGGTTATGTTCCGCTTGATCCGGCTTATCCGACCGATCGTCTCCAGTACATGTGCGATCACTCAGGTTTGAAACTGATCGTAACCGAGGAAAATTTGACTCAGCGCGTCAGCGAATTTGAGAAACCAACCATCGTGATCGATTCAGCGATCTCCGAGATTCAAAAGCTGGAAGACTCAGCTTTCGAAAACAAAGCTGGACCATCTGATATTTGCTACGTAATTTACACGTCAGGTTCGACCGGCAAGCCCAAGGGCGTCCAGGTCCCACACGGCCCCGTTGTAAACTTCCTGGTTGCAATGCAGCAAACGCCAGGATTTGGCAAAGACGATTCAGTTCTGGCAGTGACGACGCTTTCGTTTGACATCGCTGTGCTTGAACTTTACCTCCCAACTATCTCGGGCGGAAAAGTTGTCATCCTCGACAGCGTAACAGCCGCCGACGGAAACAAGCTGGCGGACCAGTTGGTCAAACATAACATTTCGTTGCTTCAAGCCACCCCGGCGACTTGGCGATTGATGATTCAATCCGGTTGGACCGGGAAAGAGGGCTTGAAAGTCCTTTGCGGCGGCGAGCCAATGCCAGCTGATTTGGTTGCACCATTGCTGGACCGATGTGGCGAGCTTTGGAACATGTACGGCCCGACCGAAACGACCGTTTGGTCAGCGGCGTTCCAAATCACCAGCCCGACGGCTCCGATCCTGATCGGTAAGCCAATCGGTAACACCCAGATTTACATTCTCGATCCAAACGGAAACGAAGTACCTGTCGGCTGTGAAGGCGAAGTCTTCATCGGTGGAGCGGGTGTAACGCTTGGTTATCGCAATCGTCAGGATCTGACCGACGAAAGATTCGTTGATAATCGTTATCGCAATCCGTTTACCGACTACGTCAGCGACAAGCTTTACAAAACCGGCGATCTGGCGAAGTACACGTTCGATGGAGACATTCAGTTCCTGCGTCGAAACGACAAGCAGGTCAAGGTTCGTGGTTTCCGAATCGAGCTTGGCGAAATCGAACAGATCATCAAAACACATCCTGCCGTTGAGCAGAACGTCGTCATCGTTCGCGAGGACCAAGCCGGCGATGCGAGATTGGTAGCTTATACGATTGCTAAATCTGGCCAGAAAGTATCTGCAACTCAGCTTCGCGAGCACGTTCGCGAGTCGTTGCCTTACTACATGGTGCCACAGCACTTTGTTGAGCTTGAGCAAATGCCACAGACCAACAATGGCAAGATCGACTACAAGGCTCTTCCTGCTCCTAAAGAGGAAGTAGCCAAAGAGGGTGACTCTAGCGACATTGCAATGCCGACTACCCCAGCCCAAAAGTTTCTCGCTGACATCTGGTCGGACGTTTTAGAAATGGACGACATCGGCGTCAACGATACTTTCTTCGACATCGGCGGTCACTCGCTGTTGGTGATGAAAGTTATCACCCAGGTCCACGAAGAGACTGGCGTCAAACTCGGCCCTCAGGATTTTTTGATTTCAACGCTGGAGCAGATGGCAGACAAACTTGAGCAAAGCGATCGTTTTGCTTCCAGTTCAGTTGCCGATGCATCATCGGTCGTCGAAGCTCCGACTGTCGAGGCTGCCGCCGCTAAGTCATCAGCTCAAGCGACCACTGCCCTGCCTGCCGACAGCGCTGCGACCGTGGCAGCAGAAGAGAACAGCTCCGAAACCGAAGCGAACCTTCAGTCGACGGTCTCAACCGATTCTGATTCAAAACAAAAGAAAGGCGTCATTCGAACGCTTAAGGGGTTTTGGAACTGATGAGCCAAAAATTTATTGGAAAACCTGAATCTCAGTTGCTTACTGTCTACCACCCACGTCGTGGTAAGAAGCATGACAACGTTCGCGCGATGCTGATTTGCTCGCCGATCGGCCAGGAGTACATTCGCACGCATTGGTCGTTGCGTTTGCTGGCCAATCAATTGGCTCGCAAAGGCGTTCACGTCCTGAGGTTCGATTACAGCGGTGTCGGCGATTCAGCGGGCTCGATTGAACAAATCGCTTCGTTGGACCAATGGATTTCCGATATCGAATTGGCGATCGACGAACTAAAGCGAATTTCTGGTGCCCAGACAGTCAGTTTGTTGGGCCAGCGTTTCGGCGCCACGATGGCGGCCGAAGTCGCGATGTATCGGGCCGATGTAAACTCGCTGGTTTGTCTTGAGCCGGTGGTTGACGGGACCGATTACCTGGATCGACTGCGAGCGATGCACAGCCAAATGCTTGACCTCAGGGTTTGCAAAATGGAAACGCCCAACAACGATCAATTCGAAGAGATTTTGGGTTCGCAGTTCCGGCGAACACTGCTCAACGAAATTGAAAACAGCCGACTGGATTTTACTTCTGTTGTTCAACCGCAGTTGATCATCGAGACGGTCGCCAACCAACAGGAATTTTCGCATCCAGTTGATGGGATACAGAAAGTCCTTCGTGATGATCGTCCTTCGAGTTGGGACGAGCTTCGTGAACTTGAGACTGCCCTGCTCCGTCCCGTGATGACGCGAAAGATCGTCAAAACGATTGACGATATGTTTGATCGCTTGCAACGATTCAATGCCCTTCAACTTCAAACAGCGGGAGTCTGATTGTGAAAGAAACAGTTTGCAGTTTTGGTCCCAGCGAATCAATGTTTGGAGTGCTGACAACGCCCGAGGATTCCGTCCGCGTTGAAGGAGCGCCAATCGCTTTAATTTTGAATGCTGGAATCGTACACCGTATCGGTCCGTTTCGAATGCACGTTGATATCGCCCGGCAACTGGCCGACAAAGGGATTTCGACGTTTAGAATCGATCTTTCGGGACTGGGCGGAAGTGCCCCGCGAACCGGCAAGATCGAAATGGAAGATCGGGCTCAGTTGGATGTTAGTGACGCGATGAATTTTCTGACTCAGCAAACCGGTGTTGAAAAGTTTGTGTTGCTTGGCCTGTGCAGCGGTGCTTACAACGCTCATCAAGTTGCCGTCAAAGACCAGCGGATCGTCGGTTCGGTCTTTATGGACGGAATCGTGTTTCGAACCGTAGGCTTTTTCGTTCGACATCAGATTGGTCGGTTTTTCCGTTTCCGTTTTTGGCGCAACGCTATCAAACGTCGCTTCATAAAATCCAGTTCCGAAATTTCGGAAACCGATGGAAACAGGTTGGCCGAAAGTGAGTTTTTCTCAAACGATATCTCTAAGGACTCGGTTATCAATGATTTGAAAGGATTGCTTAACCGAGGTGTGGAGCTCTTGTTTCTCTACACCGACGGCTACGACGATATTTGTGGCCGTTCGCAGTTCAAAGAGATGTATGGACTGCGACCCGATAACGGACAGTTGCAGGTTGAGTATTATCCCAAGTCCGAGCACACGTTCCGATTGGTTGAAAATCGCAAAGTTGCTTGTCAGCGAGTCGCGACCTGGTTCGAAGATCGTTTCGGCCGTATGGCGAACAAGCCGATCAACGCGTAGCGACTTAGCTCATTGAACTAAGTTCGGTTTTTGAAACGCGGAGACTTTGCTCGAGAATCAGTTGTCCATGCCCCACGAATGCGTCCCGAGGTGCAAGTTGGTTCGAAGAACGGCGGGCTTTGGGCGATCGAAGCAGCCAAAGAAGGAACTTGTGCTATTTCAAGAAGCTAAGAAGCTTCAAAGGGTTCAGTTTTGATCGTCTTCTTTCGACCGGTACAGGAACGCGTCGGAGGTGAGCAGCGATGTAATTAACGCATTCATACTTCCACCCTTTTCCCGGTAAGCCCGGTGAGCTGCCTGAAGCACCGGAGCATCGTTGAGCGTTTCGTTGCGACCCATCCAAAATCGAAACGCATGTCGCACAAAGACCTCTTCGGCTCTTTGGCTCTGAGCAAGTTTTTGGATCAGCTCAATCGCACCGTCGACTTTGCCGTCCAGTTCCGGGTCGCCTGAATCAATGATCTCGCCCGAAGCATCAACTGGCTTGTTCAGTTCAGTCGTACGAAATAAGCCGGCGTGGTTGTAGATCTCAAACGGCAGCCCCAAGGGATCCATTTTCTTGTGGCAAGTCCAGCAATACTCTTCGGTGGTGACTCGCATCCGTTTTCGCAAGGTATTGTGTGGTTCATCGGGCAACATTGCATCGACAGTGATGGGTACATCAGGGATGCCGCCACCAAGCAATCGCTCCTGGATCCAACGTCCTCGTCGGATCGCGTGGTTGTCCATCGCGTCGGAATGCGAGACCAGCCAACTCGGGTGAGTCAGAAGGCCCAAACGCTGACCTTTGGGGACCGTCGCAAGAAACCGTTCGGGTTTCATGGAGCCTTTTCCAAAACTGGGCCGGCTGACGCGGGCGTAAACTCTGCGCCCCTTCAAGTTGGCCTGCTCGACTGGGCCATATTTTTCCAAATATGATTTCGACTTCATCTTTAGTTTGAGAGTACGCAACGACCTCTCTGCGTCCAACTTGTTCCGTTTGGCTGCTTTAAGATCTTTGCGTTTCTCCTTTTTCCTGGTCGGGTAATCGGCTCGCCATTGAGCGATTGCGTCAAAAATCTGCTTTTTGGATTCAACTTCCTTGGTTGCGGCGTCAAGCTCGGCTTGAAAAATGGAATCTTCTTTAGCTGTGGATTCGGCTCCAGCTGACTTGGCATCCGATATTTCCTGCGCCGAACGGCGTCGTCCAAAATATTGTTTGTCACTAGCCTGGGCGACAACTTTATCGGTTGTCAGTAATTGCTTTAAAACGTCTTTGTCTTGGCTAAGAATCATCTCGATCAGTCGGTCAGTACTGGCTGTCGACTCGAACATGTTTCGGTAAAATTCCACATCGTTGCTTACCAGACCACCAGTCTGTTTGAGAGCCGCGGAGTCTTTGCAAATGTAGCCGGCCAGGTCATAGTCGAAGTAGTCACGGAAGAATCTTAAAATTCTCGGTTTGCGGATGCTCTCGTCATTAAGCATCCGCTCGACCTCGCGTTTTACATCTTCGCGGGTGCGCATTTTGCCATCGACGATTGCCTGCCGAAGTTCCGCGTCGGGCTTGATGTACCGTAGCGCATGGTTGACGGCTAAACCAAGTTCCCAGTCCTGCAACATGACACGGCCGAAACGATCGGGCTGTCCGTCTTGGGCCAGTTCGGATCTAAACAAAGCGTCACGATCCAAAAATATGGAGGACAGGCCCAGTACTGCTCCTTTTTGTTTACCCAATTGATCGATCGAACGTTTGACAATCGACAAGTACTTTTTAGTTTCCCGTTTAGTGGGAGGCCGAAAGGTGACGGCTTCAAATAGATAGTTGATTGATTTGCGTAATGTTTGATCGTTGGGATCGTCTTGCTCCATCAAATCAATGATGGGAGTGAGTGGCCGAACGACGTCTGTGCTATAAAAAAGACTCGATGGCAAACCCCTTATGTCACCAACTCCAGGGCCGAGGTCCGGATTGCCCTTTGAGTCGAGTTCGACATCGTCTGTGATTTGAGAGGGATCAGCGATGCTCAGCGGTCCGTAAGCCATGTAGTCGATGATGTCCTCAGCCAAGCTCATAATCTGCGCGGCTTCGGCGCTGTTGACTGAATGAAACTGAGGATAGTTCTTCAGGCCGTGAGCTCGTGATGAGGATAAAACTGCGGGAACACTTTTGACCGCCGTTGCATAAGCGACTGTGCCGCCAGACCAATCGGTGATCCGATCGATCCCGAAGTATAACTTTAGCTCGCCGCCGTGGTTGATCGGCACGACGTCCCCGTGAGCTCGCAGTCCAGGTTTATCGGGATTGAACTTGGGCTCTGTATTGATCAGTTCATTCATCCGCGTAATATGCTCTTGAGGCGTAACTCGCCAAATACGAGCTGGCGTGGATGTGGGGCGCAGCGCGATTCCTTCTGGCAACCGGCCGAACAAAAGCTTGTGATCCAGAAAATTGGCTTTGTCGGGATCGAGATGTGCATGGAAGCCTCCTTTGCCTCGCATCGCATGTTCGAGCTGACTGATGATCCAATCGGTGAATTTGAGTCGATCGATGACATCGGGGGCATCCATGTCCGGAGGAGGCATTTCCCGGAGTGCTACTTGGGCCCAAACGGATTGCCAGGTGTCTGCGTTGGCTTCGTCGACAGGCCCGAGGTCTTGGAGTGACAGGTCGCCTTCGGGCGAGGAGCCGCTGTGACAATCGAAGCAGTTATCTTCAAGAAACGGCTGAGCCAACGCCTCGAAGTCAAGATTGAGTTTCTGGCCCGGTGTGTAGTCTTGGCCGGTCGCTAAACCGGGTGCGAAAATTATGACTAAACAAAAAGCCAAAACACCGCGGAGCGAATTTTGCAGAATTCTATTTCCGGAAGATCCGCTCACGCCAACACCTCGGCGAGCGGGCCGGTGGAGTTGTCGTGCTTTTTGGCGATTTGCTCGCTCATATTAAAACGATCACATTTGACACCGGCGGCTGACAAGATCGAAGCATACAACGAGTTGATGGGACGCTTACCATCGAGTTGCGTGAAGCGGCCGGTCTTGATCGCTCCGTCAAAGTTGCCAAGTAAGACAACAGGCCAGTTCGCGCCCTTGGTATGTTGCTTGTCGGCGTTGTTACTCGTGTAGACGATCAGCGTATGATCCATCATCGTTCCGCTTCCTTCGGGGATGGATTCCAAAGCCTTCATGATTTTGACAAGCATCTGACAATTGTACTGACGGATCTTGATCCAGATCGGATTGTTATGTTGGTTCATGTGACCAAGATTGTGTCCTTGCTTGGTAACCCCCAACCCTTTCCACGATCCAAAAATCTCCCCGCGTCCCGAACCAATCGTAAGCGTATTGGTAATGCCTGATGTCAAAGCAGAGATACCAAGGTCGAGCAACACGTCGTGCCAATCAGTTTCGAACGCAGGGTTTTCGTAGCGTTCGTCTACCTTGGGAGCAAACTTGCGGAGCTTACCCGAAATCTTGTCCAATCCAACTCGCAAGCCGTTGATATCCTGGAATCCTTGAACGTATTGTTGGTATCGTCGACGATCAGATTCAGGCAGCGATTTGCCGGCGGCGTGGGCCATCTTTTCGACTTGCTCGAATATGCTGCAACGGGCTTCGTGTTGTTTTCGAATCTCGCCAGTTGAAATTCCACCGTAGAGAAGTTGATAGAGATGGTTGGGGTTGGAGTGCATGAAGATTGGCTGAGCCGCACCGCTGGCCGAAAGCCTCGCGATCGTGGGTTTGCTGGTCATGTTCTCGATTGAGTCCATGCCAATGCAAAGATGTGGCAAGATCGTTTGGGGTAGAGCTTGGCTGAGGACGTGGTCGATCGTTGCGGCGCTCGGGGCAACGCCATCTCCACCACGATAACCTCCCAGGGCGCCGAAAAATGCACTATGTGCTGGGCTGGTGTGCTTGCCATGGAGACCGCTGATGATGTGCATCCGTTGTTTGTAAGGATCGAGCGCACGGATCGGTTCGGGCAGCACGGCGTTGGCGAGCGAACCACTGCTTTGCATCCCAAATGGGATACAGGTTTTGGGATCAAAGCCCTGATTCTGCAAAAAGAAGATGACTCGTTTGGGAGTCGAAGTGTTGGCAGTAGCTGAGAATAACTGCTTGGGCGCGAGCGCCGAAGCGCCCAAAGCACCGGCAGCGAATGTCTTCAATATTTTTCTACGGTCAAGCATTGTTATCCTTTGAGCGCTTCGCAGCGATAAGACTGAGTGAGCATGCAGGTTGAGGCAGCGATCTATTTTTCAGCGATCTATTTTTTCAGCAGGAAGTTTGTTTGATAGTAACCTCGCATTGATCGCGTTACCGAATAGATACTCTGCTTCAGGTAAATATTGTCTCAAAAGCAAAAGAACAGGCAAGCGCAGTAGGAAGCTGGCTGCGGTTTTGATTCGCAGAAACCTTCGCAGGCACTCGGATGACCGTTTTATATCGATGATCACCAAGACATCCGCGGCAGTAATTTCGTGAGTTATTTGCGTAGGATCGGCTTGCCGTCGCGTGTCTTGATTTCAACCGACTGCTGAGCGATCGTTTCATTGATTGGTGCCAGAGCTGCAGTGGATTTTGAACCTGAATTTGTTGTCGGTCCGGTGACCACCCGCTCCGACATTTTACCGATGTACTCCAGGAAACTGTCAGGGCCTTCGAACCCCTGGGCTTTCTCGTTCCAGCGCACAACTTTGACCGATGGTCTACCCTTCTCGAGATCGAACGCAATCTCTCCCTTGGTCATCTTTTGCATGATCGTTGACTTGACCTTCTCGCTTGTTACAGGAGTAAGCACCTGCGTTTTGAAGCGAATGTAGGCAGTATGCCCAGTGACTTTTGCCAGTTCGTAATGGACTCTGGCTTTGAGTTGAATATTCTTGTCATGGTCGTCGGTCGCTTGCAGGAGCGTGGGTACATTCCACTGGTAACCGATGGGCACTGGTTTTTCTGGAAGCGGAATGGTGACTTTGCCGACACCGAAATTGTTTTCGCGGATATTGGATTTGCGGTCAATCACTTTACCGTTGGGTGCGACAGTAAAAATCGCGAGTGTCTTTCCGACTGATTCGGCAACGGTCGAGTACTCATCGGGAATCTCCTTATCTTTGGTACTGTCGTAAGCGATCGGGGCCGCGTCGCCAGTTTTCTGCCACATATTGATACTGTCGAGCATCAGCGAGAACGTGATCTGCCCAAGTTGATCAACGTTGACGACTTTCCATGTTTTGGCTGACATACTTCTGGACGAAGATTCTTCTCTCTGGCCGGCCATTGCAAACTTCGTGGCCACGGATTGCTCCGTTGTGAAGCGGATTTCATCGCCCTTTTTGAGTTTGTACTCCAGCTTGTAGAGCTGCTTGCCAGCCATTTTCCTGGTAACCCGATCGATACGATCGGTCGCAGACGGGGTTGGCTGTTGGGTTTGAGCCAAACAATTGCTGGCTGTGATTCCTACCAGAAGAACCAACCACAAAAAAACAAACAAAGGCAACCGTTCTATATTTCCAACCATCAATTCTCGTCCTTAAGAATCTCAACAAGCCAATCGAGTTAACTGCCTTCCTTGGCGGCATCGCGTTGGTTTATAGCCGATTTCGCCCAGTCTTCTAACGTCAAAATCTAACGTCAAAATGCTGTCTCGTCCAATCTGAGTATTGCGGCAGCAAGCAAGATGGAAGATGGGAAAAGAACGTAATCTAAGATCACTTGGGGCAGCGCTGGAAATGTAAAGTGGAAGGAGGGGTAAACTTGTGATTGCCAAATGCTCATTCTTGCGACAGTGGCAAAATCAGGTGACAAAGCAAGAAAATAGAATAATTTTTCCAACGGTTGTACCGCGTAAGTTGAGTTGGGCACGAATTTACAGAGGTAAATATCAATGGAATTAAGGAGAAATTAGCGGTTATCGCAACCAAGGCGCCGTGGCTCGCCATACTTTGGCCCCAAGCGATTGCAACGTGCCCAATTCCATTTGAATTTAACGCAAAACACAAAGTATAATGTCCGATGTCATACGAAACCCCCGAATCAATTCTGAAGCGAACTAAGACATGAACCAGTTACCACCACGAGTATCCTCACTTTTCACCGTCACTTGCCTTATCTCTTGCGTAGGCATTTCGACTTTGTTGTTAGTGTCGCCTGCGTTGGCTCAGGTCCATGGACCGGGACCTTCACCGGCGAGCGACTTTGATACCGTGGTAAACCTGCCCAGCCTGGAGTTTTCCGAGGATGATTTCTTGGTCATCGCAGGAGTAGACGGGGAAACGTTTCAGCTAAACATCAATCACGATGGAGCAGTCACTAATGAGGCTGAGGTCCGAAGCGGCGGCGAGGTGAATATCATTGGCGGGGCTGTGGGGGCGCGGTTTATTGCCCGCTCCGGCAGTGAAGTGAATATGAGCAGTGGTTCGGTGGGCACTAGCTTTCAGGCTAGCGACGGCAGCCTGGTGAACATTAGTGGTGGGGTCGTGGGCGCTTCCTTGGAGTGCAATGCCGGAAGCGAAGTGAATCTTAGCGGCGGGGACTTTGGAGACATTGTTGCCCGTGGCACGGTGAGCATCAGCGGTGGAAACGTGGGCAGCATCATTCAAACCTTCTCCGACAGTGAAGTTACCATCAGCGGTGGAACGCGCGAGAGCGGATTGCTAGTCAGGGCCGGAAGCCAGATAAATATCATTGGCAGCGAGTTTTTCGTTGATGGCGAGGAGCTGGATTCTTTGGTGCTAGGAGAAGCCTTCACCATCACTGATCGGAATGTGACGCTCTCGGGAGTGCTCGCCGATGGACAGCCGTTCAGCTTCGAGCTCAATCCAGATTTTTCGGCAAGTGGTTTTTTCAGCCCAAACGCAACGCTCACCGTGACCCTTGAAGAGGCAGTCCTCCTCTTGGGTGATGTCAATCGAGATGGCGTGGTGGATTTTTTCGACATCCAACCGTTTATTGAAGTCTTGGCTAACGAAGGTACGCAAGCCGAAGCTGACATTGACCAGAATGGTGTCGTGAATTTTTTCGACATCCAGCCTTTCATTGAAATCCTGGCGAGTAACTAAACACGCTTTGGGCAGGTCTAGTTAGTTAAACTGAGCGATTCAGTCCTCCACGATCAAAGCCGATTTCATCGTCATTTCTCGCCCCTCCCAGTCTTGGCTAGTTTTGGGAGGTGATTTGTTTCGGCAAACCCTTGTGATTCCTCCGCAGCCGCCAGCGAGTTTCAACGTGGGATCTGAAAAGAAGCATGCGGCTCTGACCTCTCCAGCCAAGTTTCTCACGAAGCGTCCTGTAATAACTGTTGCCAGCGACCTCGATCGGCAGTATCGACGAACGGACACTGCAAGCTATACAGGCTGATCGGCGAGATCACAAACGCCTGGAGATTCTTGCGCAAGATTGGGCCCCAGCCGAAAGGTTGTGGGCAGTTGAAACCGATCGGATGGTTAAACCATGCAGTAGTAGGGCGTTGCCAACTCATCGTCGACGACAATGTCGAATGGCGGACCGCCAAGAATCGAGATTTCGTTAAGCCCAACGTCATCAGCGATTATTTTGTTGATTGGGAAAGAACGTAACCTGAGACACACTGTAGAAGCGTCAGTGGAAAAACCGCTAAAACCGTAAATGCCAAATGCTCTTTTGTTGCTCAAAGTGACAAAATCAGGTGACAAAGCGAGACAATGGCTTAGTTTTCCAAAAGAGGCATGTCTGTCTCCCCTAAATGGGGTGTTGCCTGAAGTTGATTTGGGCCGTTCTTACCGAGGTAAAGACAATGAAACTAAGGAGTTATCGCAACCAAGATCGCTGCCGACAGGGAACTGTGATTGTTGAAACTGCATTCGCAATTCCTTTGATCTTGCTTTTAACGCTGGCCACCCTTGATATCTGCGATGGAATCTATCTGAAAAAGAAGGCGCTCATAGCGGCATACGAAGGTGCCAGGGTTGCCGTAACTTCAGATTCAACCGATTCAGCAGTCCGAGAAGCTGTTGCTAACTATCTCGATTCCCGCAACATCCAATACGACAACATCAACGAAGTCGTAGCCATCAATCCAGATCCATCTGTCTTTGGAGACCCGGCAACCGTTGACCTGCTTGATCCAGTTGAAGTTTCGGTATCGATAAATTTGGACGTCAACGGACGCCTGCCATTTGCCCCTTTCAGGCGCGTTCAAGGCCCCTTAGTTACTTCTCAAGTCACCATGTTGCGAGAGCGTAACTAACCATGTATTTGAACCGAAAAAAACAGAAAAATCGAAGAGGTACTGCGGCGGTCGAGTTTGCTTTCGTGGCTCCGGTCTTCTTCCTAACGATATTCGCGTGCATAGATTTTTCCAGGTTCTGGACGGCTGAGACGTTCGTGGAGAGTGCCGTTTTTCAAACTGCCAGAGATTTGTCGCTGTTTGGTGCCAAAATCGAAGAAGGTCATCCCTTTGCTGCCGAAATTCTTTCCACAGTCGGAATAACACAATTCGATCTAAAAATCTCGCCGTTTGAAGGAGCAACACTGCAGTCAGAAATCACGGATACGACCACCCACGTTCGAGTCGCCATAGATGTACCAGCTTCGGAATTATCCATTTTAAATGGATGGTTTGTCAACCGAAACATTTCGCGTGTAGCAGAATCAATTACCAATAGACCTAAGTAAGTGAGGGCGAATTGAGATGAAAAAGCAAATTAGGAAGGCCAACCAGCGAAATCGTAAAGGCATCGTTTTGGTGCTGCTGGCAGTGATCATGCCAGTGCTGTTGGTTCTTTGCGCGATCGCAATCAATTTGGCCAAAGTTCAACTGGAACAGACCGAACTGCAAATCGCTACCGACGTGGCAACACGAGCCGGCGGTGCAGCTTGGACAACTACTGGAGAAATCACTGAAGCGGTTGATGCAACGATATATGCCGCCAGTCTCAACCATGTCCACAATGAGCCGGTGATCCTGAAAAAAGAAAACATCGTTTTTGGGAACTCCATCCGACCCGACCAGGGACGTTTTGAATTTCAAGCCGCCGATCCTCAACCCGATCCCGATGATCCTGGTATTAACCGATCCGTAATCACTTCCATCCAGGTCGTCGGTTCAAATGATGCAGGGCTTTACTTCGACCTTGGGGGCGTCAGTAGCATCCTACAAGGCGCTAGTTCGGTAACTTCGCAGGTGGACCGAGATGTCGCTCTTGTCATTGATCGTTCCGGTTCGATGGCCTACTTCGAGAATGAGCAGTTTCTCTATAATACGATTACAGAACTTTACAATGATGGCAACAACGATCTTGGTATCTCAGGTCAAGACTATATTGATGCAGTCAATGACTTTCAGGGGCCTACTACCCATGCCCAGGACAGTGATCTGGTGCCAGGAGATTTGAACACCGTTGATATAGCCGACCTTTTGGACGATCTTGGCTACCGAAGGCGGTTCGACGACCTTCCATCTTTGAGGCTTGACGATCGAATGTTTTCAACAAGTGTTCTCAATGCTCTCGACAATCGAGCGGCCAGCGCGACGGATCTAACTATTGAAAGTATGTTGCAGGATCTGTCCAGGTACGGTGATACATTCAACGATGACTATAGTGACAGGAACGGTAACCGTAGAACCGCTGCACCAAGGGAGTCTCGTTGGGCGGTTCTGGAACAGGCGATGGATTCATTTATAGGAGTCCTCGAGGATTCACGCCTACACGAGCGAATTTCGGTTTCTTCATTCTCCAGCAGCACTTCTCTGGATCTGAGAATGACCGACGACCTCGGGTTAGTCGTCGAGACAGTCCAGGAACTTCTTCCATCCGGCTCTACTGCGATTGGTGATGGGATGGATTCAGCAATCGACCATCTAATTTCTGAGCGGCGACTCAACGCGGTTCCAACCATGCTGGTCTTTTCCGACGGAGTAAATTCCCGAGGTGAAGATCCAGAAGATGTTGCACGGCGAATCAAGAAAGATTATCCGTTTGTGATTATCAATACGGTAACCTTTGCAGATGGCGATCAAACTGTATTGAAGGAGGTCGCAAAAATTGGCGGAGGCGAGCATTACCATGCCAAAGATGGCGATGAGTTGAGGGAAATTTTCGAAGAAATCGCCAGATCTTTTTCAACCGTGATCACCCAGTAAAACAGCTTTCATCGTAGGGGTCACAAAAGAAGCATGCGGTTAACTAGTCTAGTGGTTTAACCGACCTGAATTGACCGGCCTGGAATTCAATTTGAACTTTGTCTTCAGGGACCATAGCAGATTGCAATCGGTCAATTCAAATTTGGCGAACCACTAGTTCACTTTTTGTGATTGAACTGACCGCTCCAGCCAAGTTTCTCGCGCAGCGTCCTGTAATAACTGTTGCCAGCGACTTGGATCATCTGAAAAACATAATCGGCTTTTTGGATTCGCAGGCGGTTGTTAACCGTTAGTGGTGAGAGCACTTGGCCGTCCAGAACTGCACATGTCGAATCGTTGGGTTTGCTGACCAGAATTTCATAAACTCGATCGGCCGTATCAACGACCGGACGCACTGTAAGCGTATGCGGGCTGATCGGCGAGATCACAAACGCCTGGAGATTCTTGCGCAAGATTGGGCCCCCAGCCGAAAGGTTGTGAGCAGTAGAACCGATCGGTGTGCTGACGATTAAACCATCGCAGTAGTAGGACGTTGCCAACTCATCGTCGACGTACAAGTCGATCTTTTGAATGTCGAATGGCGGACCACCAAGAACCGAGACTTCGTTAAGTCCTACCTCATCGGCGATTACTTTGTCGCCGTCAAAAATCTGGCAACGAATCATCAGGTGATCGACGAGTTTGTATTCGCCGGCCACGACGCATTGAAGCGCCTCAACGACCGCGTCTGGGTGAATGTCGGCAAGAAAACCAAGTTTGCCGAGGTTCAAGCCCAGCACCGGAATCTGGCCTTTACCCATCTGTTTGGCCGCCCTCAGGATCGAGCCATCGCCGCCAAGGACGATCGCCAAGTCGGCTTCGCAGGTTGCAATGTCTTCCTTATAAGCAAAATCTTCACAAACGATGTCGACGACCCCGGAAATCAACGGCCTGAGCTTTTCAATTTCCGAAAGGATCTTTGGCCGACGATCTCCCGATCCCAAAAGAATGGCTTTGATGATGGTCTTACCCATGAAGTTTTCGGTCATGTTGACGTAGACAAAAGAAATATTGAACGCGGTAGGTCAGCAAACGGCTACATCGCTTCTGCATTCATTTTGATTTGCTTCGCTGCAGACCGGCAGGTTTCTGCGATTCCGTCGGCGTCGAGTTTAAGCTCGGCCAAAACTTCGCTGCGGTCCTGGTGTTCGACAAATTCGTCCGGCACACCGATTCGATGAACGTTGACGGCACTCAATCGCATCTCGTTGGCGGCTTCAAGGAATGCACTTCCAAAGCCTCCCATCAAGTTGGCTTCTTCAACCGTCACGACGAACTTGTCGCCGTCGAGGCAGCGGCGAATCATCTCGGTGTCGATCGGTTTGACGAACCGAGCGTTGACCACACCGACATCAAGGCCTTCGGCGCGAAGCGCTTCCGCAGCTTGCATCGCCGGTTGCAGAGAAATCCCACAGGCAACAATCGTTCCGTCGGTTCCCTCGCTGAGTGATTCCGATTTGCCCAGCTCGATTGGAACCAGCTCACGGTTTATCTCGGCGGCATTGGTCTTGGGATAGCGAATCGAACAAGCCACGTCATGATTCAAACTGAAATCAAGCATCGCGCCGATATCGTTAGCATCGCCCGGAGCCATCACGACCATGTTGGGGAAAATCCGCATATAGCCGAAATCAAACGTTCCGTGATGCGTTGGACCGTCGTTGGCAGTCAAACCGCCGCGGTCGAGCATGAACGTCACAGGAAGTTTTTGTAGGCAAACCTCTTGGAAGATTTGGTCGTAGCTACGTTGTAAAAACGTGCTATAGATGTCCACAATTGGTCTGAGACCGACTTTGGCTTGTCCCGCCGCAAATGCAACCGCATGTGACTCACAGATGCCTACGTCAAAGAAGCGATCGGGAAACTCTTCGCGAACTGGTTCAAGTTTGTTTCCCTGACACATTGCGGCGGTTATCACGGTGACTTTGTCGTTGTGCCGCATTTGATCGGCGATCGCGTCACGAGCATGGTTCGTGTACGACTTGGTTGAAGACGTTGACTTGGGAATCGCTTTTCCATCCTCGGCGGTTTCAAACGGGGCCGGAGTATGAAAGTAAACGGGGTCTTCAGCTGCCGGCTGAAAGCCGTGGCCTTTTTTGGTGATCACGTGAAGCAAAACTGGTCCGTCGATTTCACGTACCATCTTCAAATACTTTTTAACCACACCGATGTCGTGCCCGTCGATGGGCCCAAAGTATTTGAATCCGAACTCTTCGAACATCATCCCGCCGTGCAAGCCGGCTTTGACGCCTTCTTTGATTTGGAACAGCATCCGCTCAGTCGGGTCACCCAATACAGGTAACTTGTTAAGCATGTTAACGACTTCGTTTTTGACGCCAGTGTACAACTTGTTTGAGCGAAGCCGATCCAGATAACTGGCGATCCCACCGACGCGCGGGCAGATCGACATTTCGTTATCGTTGAGGATGACCAACATTTTGCTGTTGAGCTCACCCGCGTTGTTGATCGCTTCCATCACGATGCCTGACGGAAAAGCACCATCGCCGATCACAGCGACCGAGTAGTTGTCGCGGCCCATGATATCGTCGCCGCTTCGCAGACCTACAGCTGTTGAAACACTGCAGCCGGCGTGACCGGTCATAAACAGGTCGTAGTCCGACTCGGCAGGGTTGGGATAACCCATCAATCCACCTTTGGTGCGGATTGTGTGAAACTCATCGTAACGACCGGTGATCAGCTTTTGAGGATAGATCTGATGACCGGTGTCCCAGATCAATCGGTCTTTAAGAAAGTCGTAGGTGCTATGAAGTGCGAGGGTCAATTCGACCACTCCCAGATTGGACGCAAAGTGCGCGGCGCGGAGGCTGAGCAAATTGCAAAGTGTCTCACGGATCTCGGCGGCCACCTGATCAAGCTGCTCTAGAGACATCTCGTGCAGCTGCAAAGGCGACTGAATCGTCGGCAACAGTTTAGTCATTTTTAATCCTTAGTTTGGACAACATGCTTTTGATGTAAAGTCAAACGCCAGTTGTTCTTTAGTGGGTTCGCCCCACAACAAATCGGGCAAGAAATTCCAAAGCTGTTGCGGCATCTTTGAAAGGCTTGAGCGAGTCGATGGCTTTGTCGGCCATCTCTTGAGCGCGAATCGCACTCGACGCTTCACCGATTACAGACGGGTAAGTTTGCTTTCCTAGGTCAGCATCCTTTCCCGTCTTCTTTCCCATTTTGGCTTGAGATCCTCTTAAATCCAAGAGATCATCTACGATTTGGAAGGCTAAACCCAAGTGTTTTCCATAATTAACCAGACTAATCCGTTGTTCGAGGGTCGCTTGGGCGGACAAAGCCCCCATTTCCAGCGAAACGGCGAGAAGAGCTCCGGTCTTTCGGCGGTGAATTTTTTCCAATGATTCGACATCGGCAGGGGCGAATTGCAGGTTCAGGTCGTCTGCCTGCCCTCCCACCAGTTGGCTTGGCCCAGCGGCTCGGGCCAAGACGGCAACACACTGGTTGGCAACCTCGGCCGGTTTGATGTCGCGTACGATGACTTCGAACGCAAGCGGGATTAATGCGTCGCCGGCCAGGATCGCGGTGGCTTCGTCAAATTGAATGTGGCACGTTGGTCGGCCGCGGCGAAGCTCGTCATCGTCCATCGCCGGCAGGTCGTCGTGGATCAGCGAATAGTTGTGAATCATTTCAACCGCGCAGGCGGCTGGCAACGCGTTTTCGATTGTGCCTCCACAGATTTTTGCAGCCGTCAGAACCAGCAATGGGCGAATTCGTTTTCCCGGAGCCAGCAGGCAATAACGAATCGCTTCGCGTAAGTGATCAGGGCAATCTGAATCAAGTTGCGAATAAGCGTCAAGCCGCTCATCGATGCGGTCTCGGTAAGCTTCAATTTCAGGCGGAAACAACGCCGCGTTGGAGGTGGTCATTGGACGGGATCCAGGGTTTGACCAGTGTCAGTTTTGAATAAGCGAAAAGAAGACCCACGCCTGGAGTGCTCCTGTCGCTGCCATCACAAGTCCAATGAGAATCACATATAGAATTAAGTCGCTGTCAATTTTTGGCATGATTTGTCTGAATGTTCTTCGTTATAAGTTACGTATGAAAAGGGATATTGGATTCGTCCAAAGTCCTCTGTTTCTATCGACCAATTTCGACATGCGACTCTCGCTATTTCAACCGAAAATCGTTCGAAAAGTTAACAGCAAAAGCAATCGTCAGGTCTTTGGGAGATTCTCGGTAACTCAAGTTCAGGCGGCGATTTGCAGCACAGCAAACCATTGGCGGTCCCGGTCGATCAAACCCCTAAATCTTAAAACAAAGTATCCGAATCGTCTACATCTTCGTCGTCCAGATCCTCGTCCGGTTCTTCCTCCAAATCGTCGAATTGGTCGGCATTGGGATTGGTACGAGAGGATCGGCGCGAGCCCTCGGCAATTTGCTCAGAAGCGGTATTGTCAAACGGTCGGGTAACGAGATTTCCTTCTTCGTCGAGATCGACGAGCATCTCAATCCGCTGCTGGGCTAGGTTGAGGGCTTGGTAGGCGAGCTTGAGGCTGGCTACGCCTTTTTCGTACTGCTCCAGTGACTCACTGAGCGAGAGGTTGCCGCCTTCAAGTTGCGCAACGGTTTGTTGTAACTGCTCCAGCGACTCTTCGAAGGGAGGCGTGGGGGCGGTTTTGGGTTTCGATTTTGTTTTTTTCTTGGCCACTGAGTTTTCGTCTTTAGGATGGCTGTTCTTGTAAGTGTTTCAAATTGTTTTCAACGTGAGCGGCAGTTTTTGCTTTGAAGCAACACGCCTTCTACGTTTGGGTATTCCAGCGTGCCGGGAAGCTGAGTCTTCAAGTAGGTCAGGCTGTGCCTGACAACAGAGTCGGCGGGTTGGCCATTCGTCGTCAGCCGCAGCCTGACCTACAATGAATCGTCAGGCACAGCTTGACCTACATGAGTCGTTAGCTACAGCCCGACCTGCAATGGGCTAATTTACCCATTGAATTCGCATCAAACTTACGTCTCCTCAGTTGACTCCACAACGCTGATCACTTTTCCAGTTTGAAGCCTACTGACAATCTTATCACCTTGCTTAACCGAGATGCAATCGCTCAAAAGTTTCCCACTCTCGTCAGTCGTCAAACTGTAACCACGAGCCAACACCGACAACGGGTTGATCGCGTCCAATTGCAACGTCATTTGCTCGAGCTTCTGCTGTTTCTTTTTGAGCAAATCACTTGCTGATCGGTGCAATCGCTTTTCGATCAAATCAAGTTCCATTGCCGAGTGGCGGATCTTTTCCAGTGGCTGAGTCAGAACCGGTCGAGAAGCCAGCGCTCCCAATTGCTGATGCGCAGCCCGAACTCGCCCAACCAGCAATTGAGTCATCCGCTGATGTGTACCTCCGAGCCAACCAACCACGTCATCAAGTTTGGGAACCAAACGCTCGGCTGCTTCCGAAGGAGTCAGAGCGCGAACGTCGGCCGCCAGATCCGAGAGCGTGACATCGATCTCATGGCCAACACCTGAAACGACTGGGATGTTAGACGTGGCAATCGCACGAACGACCAGCTCCGAGTTAAAACTCCAGAGGTCTTCCATGCTGCCGCCGCCGCGCGTGACAACGATTGCATCAATCGGCGCGGCCAAGCGATTGCAGATCTTGATTCCCGTGGCGATTTCTTCAGCCGAACCGGGGCCTTGGACTTTGACCGGAATGATGGTTACTCGGATGTTGCTCCAGCGTCGATTCAAAACTTGCAGAAAGTCTCGCACCGCGGCGCTCGAAGGACTGGTGACCACAGCAATGTGTTTGGGGAATCGCGGAAGTGGCTTTTTTCGCTCAGCTTCGAACAAGCCTTCAGCGGCAAGCTTTTCCCGCAGCTGTCGCAGCGCCAATTCCAGCTCCCCCATGCCCTGCGGTTGGATCTGCCGGATGATCAATTGGTACGATCCACGCTGCGGATAAGCATCCACGCTGCCTCGGCAAATTACTTTCAATCCGTTGGCAGGTTCGAACTTCAGGAACTCGGCTTCACTGCGCCAGATGATTGCATTGATCTGTGCGTTTTTGTCTTTTAACGTCAGGTACATGTGGCCCGAACCTGGGCGTGTCAAACTGGAAATTTCCCCTGCCACCCAAACCGACTGAAAGTTCTGGTTGAGTTTGTATTTGATCTCTTGGGAAAGCCGTGTAACTGAGAGAATATTTTGCTTGGGCGGACCTGACATGGAGGCAGATTGTAACCCGGGCAGCCAAGGTCAGCACCCCATCGGTTTGAGAGCAGCCGGCCGCCCCAAAGCTCCGCCCCTCCGCTCCCAACGCTCGGAACCCAAACTTCCGTACTACCAGTAGTTGTCAAGCCAGTGGATTGAGCCCAAAACCTTTGCGGCGCCTGATTGCCAACTAGCGAAAAAAATTACATAATCAGGTGCTTCATCTATCCGAACCGCAGATCGACTTGGAAAATTGAGGCAGCACGATGCAGGACAAAATTCGCCACACCGCCATCACTTTTGATGACGTTCTAATCGAGCCGCGATACAGCGAAGTTGTTCCCGCCGAGGTCGAGCTGTCGACCAGGCTTACCAAACAAATTGGGCTCAATATTCCGCTGGTCAGCTCCCCGATGGACACCGTCACTGAGCACTCCATGGCTATTGGTTTGGCGAAAGTCGGTGGTTTGGGCGTGATCCACAAGAATATGTCCCCCGAGATGCAGGCCGAAGAGGTCTACCGCGTTAAACGCAGCGCCAACGGGATCATCGCCGACCCGGTTACCCTGCCCCCAGATGCCACCGTCGGCCAAGCCAAAGAAATGATGGCTGAGCAAAATGTTTCTGGCGTGCCAATCGTGCATGCGGACGGTACGCTAGCAGGCATCCTTACCCGGCGGGATCTGCGGTTCCTTGAGACCGTTGACGTGGCAGTTTCCGAGGTAATGACCAGCGAACCGTTGGTGACTGCTACGGGGAATGTAACGCTTGAGGAAGCTGAGAAAGTTTTAACGGCAAAAAAGGTGGAGAAGCTTTTGCTGATTGACGAAGAAAGGAAACTGAAGGGTCTTATAACGATCCGCGACATCGACATGATGCGTCGGTTTCCCAATGCCTGCAAAGACAGTCAAGGACGCCTACGAGTTGGTGCGGCGATCGGTGTGCATGATTTAGAGCGTGCCCAGCGATTAATCGACGCCGACGTTGATGTGCTGATCGTTGATAGTGCCCATGGTCATTCGAAAAACGTCATTGAGACGGTTAAGGAGATCAAGCAGAAGTGGGGCATTGATGTCATCGCCGGTAACGTAGCAACCGCAGAAGGTTGTCAAGCGTTGATCGACGCTGGTGCCGATGCCGTGAAAATTGGAATTGGTCCTGGATCAATTTGTACGACTCGCGTTGTCAGTGGAATTGGAGTTCCTCAGGTTACCGCGATCTACGAGGCCGCCAAGGTCGCCGATCAAAACGATACACCAATTATTGCAGATGGAGGAATTCGATACTCAGGAGACATCGCAAAAGCGATCGCGGCAGGCGCTAGCTGTGTGATGATTGGAGGTTTGTTTGCCGGGTTGGCCGAAAGCCCGGGCCGAACGATTTTGTATCAGGGGCGCACCTTTAAGGTGTACCGTGGTATGGGCTCAATTGGTGCAATGGCCAAGGGTTCAAGTGAACGTTATCGACAATCCAATGCAGGACCGGGAAAACTGGTTCCTGAAGGGGTTGAAGGCCGCGTTCCGTTTAAGGGGGCTTTAAGTGATTTCGTTTACCAACTGGTAGGCGGCTTGCGCGCTGGGATGGGTTATTGCGGTACGCAAACCATTGAACAGTTGCGCTCAGATTCAAAGTTTATTCAGGTTTCAGCTGCGAGTGTCAGAGAAAGCCACCCTCATGATATTGCGATTACTCAAGAAGCTCCGAACTACAGTTCGGAAAAACCCTCAGGAGATCATCTCTAGCCGATGCTCTGAGGGATCCGTTGAACGTGCCCTTGTTGCTTTTGGTGCCGAAGCTCAATGCACCGCGGGCACGCTTGCTTCCTGGTCAGTTCGATATGCCAAGCCGATTGGCATTGCCACCTGTGGCACGCTAATGGCCTTCACTTCTTTGCTGCCGGGTCAGGAATTTCGAGCTCCGAATTTCCCCAGTCCGCCTCCTGCTCCAATTGAGCAGCCAACTGAGCAGGTCAACGGTCAGTATTCCAATTCGCGAGCCAGCTACGATTCGCAGAGCAGCTCATACGAAAATCAATCCCATGGCTCTGAGCGAAATTCGTTTTTGGAGCAGAAGCTGGAATATGCTCGGCAGTTGCGGGCTCAAATGGAACGAGCCGGGCGTGAGCAAGGTGCTTCGCCTGAATTTGCCGAAAAAGCCTATCAAGCCCAGCAAGCTTATTTGGCTGAGCAAGCTTTCCTGGAGCACCAGGCTTATCAACAAGAACTAACGCGACAGCCACGAACTTACCAGCCAAGTCCCAAGCCAAATCCAGTTCGACCTGAAGCCTCGGCAAAGCAATATGACGTTGCTCATGCCGGCTATCAAACTCCGCCCAACTACGACGCGCAAGAAGTTGGCCGAATCCCAAGTACCTACTCGCCTCCAGTTCACGCTTCTCCGCCTCAGGCCAAGCCCATTTCAAGGGTGCAGGATCCCGTTGCGCCGAACTTTGAAGATCAGCTGGCGCGCGACATCAACAGCGAGAGCCGGTACTACTTGCGTGACAGCGGTACAATCACGCCTGAGCCTCGTGTGGTTGAGCGTTTGCCCAAACCTCGGTCACCCAACCGCCACGCGTCTTTGAATCAGCCAGTGGCAAAGCAAGCTCAAGCAAATCAGAGGGCTTACTACTTAGATCCAGCCCAAGCCGCTCCCAGAGGTCGGGAAACTCCTGGCATTCATCAAGCTAATCACGCTTCCTATCAGCAAGAAGCACCCCGGCAAGCGGCGGCTCATCAACAGCAAGCATCCCATCAACAGCAAGCATCCCATCAACAGCAAGTGCCCCGGCAGCAACAAGCAGTTTATCAACAGCCGCAGTTGGCTCAGCAGCAGTTAGCCTATCAGCACCAAGCTGCCGGGCGTCAGCAGTTGGCCAATCAGCAACAAGCGGTCGGGCGTCAACAGGTAGCTTATCAGACACCAACGCCTCGACGGCAACCGATCGCCCATACTGCTTCGACAGCTCAGCGTTTAAATCCACGGGCGCGGCCAACTCAGGAACCGACTTACTATGAACAGGATTTCCCCGCGTTGCCGTTGCCGCTGCAACGAGTACATGGGCCCAACGATCCGTTTATTCTTGGAGAAACGTCGTCGGTTGGTTTGCAGGATCGTATCGAGGAGTTGCTTACCAAGCCACGTTATCGATTGTTTGCCGACAGATCCAAGCCGCTTCCTCGGTCGACACAATCTACCGACGCAAAACTGTTGCCAGAATTCAAGGCAAAGACTTTCGAGTTTGAGCATTCGCAGGAGCAATTTGTGGCTCACAACGCTCCAAGGCGGCCGAGGCTTTTTCCTCAACAGTCCAGGGCTGCTCGTCCGTCTTCACCCGGTCTTCGCCCTCGGGCAGACCGTGCCAGACCAGACCGTGCCAGGCCAGAATTTATTGCTGAACATTCCATCGCTCAGGCCAGGCCAGAGTTTGTTGCTGAGCGTCCGATTACTCGGCGTTCAGACTCCGAGGTACGTTTAGCTTACCAAATGGAGCAGAGAATTCAGAACGGAACTCGCCCCAGCCCGTTCCAGCAAGTTGCCCGGGTTACTCCGGTCACTCCGGTTCAAGATCCGTTTAACGATGGCGTTTCTCAATTTCGCTCAAAACCTCGATTGCCTGCGAAGCAAGTTTCGGTTTTGTCGGGTCGTTCTCGAAGCCAGGATGCCGATGATAGTCCCTTCGAATTTGGAGCCCAGGAAGAAGATCTAAGCCAGTCTCCGACAGAAGATTTTAGTCTTGAGGGTTCAGCCGCTGAGCGATCTGATCTGGAACTCAAACGCATTGATGATGAGTTGAACCGTCGGCTTGAAGAGCTTGATTCTGAACTCGCCAGTGATGAGCCGGATACTGACAAGAATATGATGGAGGACGAAGACGAAGATGAAGATTCTCTTCTGAGTGAAATGTCTGAAAAGCTGGAAAAGGATCTCGCCGACAGCCAGGATGAGCTGGGAGATTCGGTTCTGGACGATCTGCCCGATGAACCGGAAGAATTCGTAGCCAAGCCTCCTGAAAAAACTTGTGACGAGTTTCGTGCTACTTTGCTCAACGACTCAATTCGAGACATCTCGTTGGACATCAGTCCTCCAGCCAGTTCGATTCGAGACCAGTTTACCTCGATTTCGAGAAGTTGGACCGATCGAAGCGGCAACGTTATTGCTAACGGTGCGATGGTCGATTTGCGTCGCGGTTATGTCATCCTTGATGGAGCCGAAGGTCGGCAGAAAATTCCATATGCCAAACTCAGCGAGGCTGATTTGGGAGCGATTGCCGAGTACTGGCGGCTTCCCAAACTGTGCAGCGTGGGAGATCGTGGCAGTGCGACGCGAAGCTGGGTTGGACAGACTTATACTTGGAAGGCTTCCAATCTTTGTCACAAGCCGTTGTTCTTCGAGAACGTTCAGCTTGAGCGTTACGGTCACTCTCACGGACCGTTTAGCCAGCCGGTTCATTCCGTCGCTCACTTCTTCGTGAGTCTGGCTACCGTGCCGTACCAGACAGCAATTACACCAGCCAACGAATGTCAGTACGCACTTGGATTCTATCGCCCGGGCAATTGTGCTCCGTGGCTTAAAGATCCGGTGCCGATCAGCCTCAGTGGCGCATTGCGGCAGGTGGGGGTTTCCGGTTTCGGGGGTTTGACCCGATAAGCCAAGAATCTTCTGGAGCCCACTGCGACTTTTAACAAATAACAGTTGGTTTTCCTACAAAGCACTTTCTTCGAAGGCAGGGCCAATTTTACGTGGTTCCGCCTGCAGGATGAGAGCGATTGGACCGATCGCAGGGTAAAACCTGCGGTCGATTTTTATTTCAAATGCCAATGTTTGGCGGACTGCGACGAATGTAAAGTAGTAGAAAACCAGCACGCTTCGCCCTGGTGGATTGAGGCGGATGAAAAGCTTGTCCGTAAATTTCCTCGGCGGTAAAATCTGCGAGGTATCGCGTAATGACTCTGCAACTGATTTTGAAAAAGACACTTGTTATGACTAAGCTCAACAACCGTCCTTGCAAATTCCAAACGGCGGCAACCAGTTCTGGTTTGACCCTACTCAAGCCGATCTTGAAAATCGCTTTGTCGATATTTCTGATGGTGGCTCCACAATTTGTGTTTGCTCAGACCGACGAAGTCGAGAAGCAAGAGAGAAAAGACATTGAGGCTTTTTTCGAAGACGCGCATGACTCACTCGACTCGGCATTGAAATTGTTTGACGATGCACAGCGCCGGCCTGAAGAAGATGATCTTGCGTTTTATGACTTTCTTAGTCGAACCAAGGAATCCCAGGAACGCAAGGTAGAAGGCTATCTCGATGCTGCTGGGGAAGCGTTGGGAATTTCCAGTATCAGTAACCGTCGCAACAGGATCGCGGAGCTGCGAGAGAAAATTGCTGACACGCGTCGCGATCTTACTACGTATCAGCGTAAACGCGTTTCGGCACCAGATAGCGCTTACAATCCACTGATCGTTACCAAATCAGGCTACGACAAAAAAATTCAAAAGGCCAAGGACAGCATTGTTGAGGCCGGAGAAGCGATCGATGCTCAGAAGCAGCAGTTAGTCAAAGATCTGAATCGAATCGGAATGAAACTCGATCCAAAGAGCATCGATAGTTTGCTTGAATCGATCACCGGTGATGAGTTTGTGCGTGTCTCCATTATCTTTGACAATGCCAAACAGTTTGCGGCGGAACTGGAACGTTTGACAAACGAATCTGGCGAAGACCTTGAAGCCGCCAAGAAGTATTACGGTGTCTATCTGATGTTGTTGAAGACAGTATCGAGATTGCAGGAGAAGTTTGTTGAGAATGTTGACGGTGAGTACTATCCCAAGCTTGATAAATTCGCCGAGGTCGCTCGGGCGAATATTAATGAAGCCAAACGGGCGATTGAGTTAGGCGGTGACGAGACCGTTTTACGCAGCAACATCGATAGCAATCAGTTAACTTACGATGCAGCGAATTTCTATAAGCAGGGTCTGGCACATCAAAAACACCAGATGATGATGGCGAATCTGGAGACCAAGAAAAACATTTTGACGGCAGCCAATACTTACAAAACGGTGGCGCTTAGCAAAGACGTTGCGGCGCTGATGGCGGTAAGCCGTCGAGCTTTTGACTCCATTAGTGGCCTCTCGGTGCCAGATCTTAGGCCTTTTCAAAATGAAAAGATGAAAGAAGCGTTCGGGCAGATGACGCGAGAATTGCGGAAGTAGCACGAGGCAAAAGCGAAGGAAACACATTCGCTTGAGCGTTTCCACGGCGAAGGAACCAAGCCGGATAAACTCGGTGTTGCCTGCTGGTGATCCGTTTTCAAGATGTGTTGCTCTTCACGAGGAATCGCTAAACTATTCGTCTTTCAGTATCTTTCCTCTGTTCGAGCTGAATTTGCTTACTCGACAACAATGTCGCGATGCCGATGCTAACGCGATCAAACGATTTAATATCCCCAGCATCGTCTTGATGGAGAATGCAGGCCGCAGCTGTGTCGATCGGTTGATGTGGCATCATCCACAAGGCAAGCTTGACGAGCTAGCCGTTCTGATTCTTTGCGGTCCAGGTAACAACGGCGGTGACGGATTCGTTATGGCTCGGCACCTTTCTAACCAGGGAGTTCCCGTCAAAGTTGTTTTGATGGCCAGCGCGGAATCTTATTCTGGCGATGCGTTAGCCAATCTAAATTCGCTTGCTCGACTTCGTTTTCCGATCGTTGAGTTTGATGCTGGTTGGAGTGACAGCAAAATTGATTCGGTTTTTTCCCACGTGCGTCGACGTCCGGTCAATTGGATCGTGGATGCGATGTTGGGCACCGGAGCCAAAGGGCCGCCGCGGCCGCCGATTGCCAAAGCCATCAAAGCCGCCAATCGGTCCGATGTTCGCCGTTTGGCGGTCGATATTCCCAGCGGTTTGGACTGTGATACGGGAGAGGTTTTCGAACCTACGTTTCGCGCCGATTTGACATGCACCTTCATCGATCGAAAAACTGGATTCCAAACTGAGGCGGCCGCTGAAGTTCTCGGTGTCGTCACGGTCGTTGATATCGGAGCGCCGGCGGAAATCGTAGGGACTGAAGGACGCTAGATTAGTGGATCACGGCTTGAGTACGACAATCATCATGACGCACGCTGTGCAGTTGTCAGTCCACGAATTGGGCGACGAAGATTTCGACTTTGGCTGCTTAAATTCTGGAGCCGTATTCCTGGTAGAACTTTGAGTCTTCTTCGTTGAGAAAACTGCAATCTCGGCATTTGATCTTCACCACTTGAAGGGGCGCCGAGCCAATCCCGCCAAGCTAGGACTTTTTGGCCCGTTTCTCAGACTTTTTTTCACTCGGTTTTTTTTCGTCACCTTGCGGCTCGGTTTCCAGCGCTTTCCACTTCATCGCCCGCTGGAGCGGCTCGATTCGCAGTACGACTTCACCATTTTGGAAAATGCGAACAGTCCCGTTGGATTGGCTGACGACGACCGCAATCGCCTTGGTATTTTTGCTGATCGCAGCACCCGAAAAATGCCGTGATCCAAGACCTTTAGTCATCGTGATTTCAACAGGAGACGTGTCAATGATTCTCGCGCATCCTTCGATTGTGCCGTCTGCCGAGACGACGAACATCCCGTCCAGCTGAGCCAGCTCTTTAATTCCTTCGCGAACTTTGGAATCGAACAGGCTACGCTCTTTTCGCGGATAGCCTTTGACCATGTCGAAACACCCGGGACGGCTTTCTTCGAGAACGGTGCGGTGATCGCCGACCACAAACATCGTTCCGATCGATTTACCTTCCCGGCCATCACGACCTATTTCAACGGCAAGGTCAACAACACGCTTGAGCGTGTCCAGTGGAACTTTGGTTTCGAGCTTGCGGAGATCCCGGGCAGTCAATCGTCCCAGTCGTTCGGTCAGTTCAAGAACACTAACCGTATCGATCTTTTCAGTGTCAAAACCGCTGTAAATCGAAACAACCGTTGATCCCGGTTTGATCATTTCGGCCGCAACACCGGCCAGGACGGCCTGAGTAAGCTGGTTCTGGACGGTGGCTTCGGGCATCTCAAGCAGGATGACTTCAATCTCCGCATCGACTGCGGATTGGTGAGTCGCTTCGTCGTTGGTAGCGATAACCAGAGTAAAAGCCGAAGTCTTTTTCTTTAAACGCGTCCAATCGGCTGATTTCCAACCGGTTGCCTTCTCTACCAAAATCAATATAGCCTCGGCGCCCGAAGATTTGGCAAGCTTGACCCCGGCTTCAATGAAGGGAAAAAACTTGTTGGTTTTCGGGGGCGGTGTCATGAAAAAGTCTGCCAGTCACTCGATACACAGAAATAGGCGGCGTTCGCTTGCATTTGGACGAGAATGATCCAAATTCACGAGATATAACCAAGCAATGCAAGTCCTGGTAGCCTCAAGAATGCCGCGACAACACTTGGGATATAATTTAAGCATGGTCAGCGAAAATCGCAACTGTGGGTCGGGGTGGCTGCTTGACTCCGGCTAGAGTTTGAGGCCGTTCAAAATCTTGAACTGAAGAGCGGCATGGTCGCGCAAAGGACCATCCGACATCGTTTCGGAGAACTGCTATCCTTGTTGATTATCGAAAGTAGGTCGACGAACTTCCCTGACTCGACGAACTTCCCTGGCCGGGATTGGACGAGATCCTTGTTGTGGCTTGATTTCGAGTTTGTGAACCCGATGAAGGCGATTGAGGGATCGCAGATTCTACAGTTGCCTGATGGGTCTTTGCGAAATTTGTTGGCGGCAGGTTGCCTACGTATTGTTTCCATTTCCAAACGTCACGCCCGATTGGCTCTCCAGTAATTCTTTGAAGCGATTCAACCGCACTTAACTGCAAAGCCGGATCATCGTCCTCCAAGGCCAGCGAAGCCGCTGAGACCGCCTGTTGACCGCTGAATTTGCTTAGTGCGCGAGTCGCCGCAAGCCGAACGTCGATGTTGGTATCACTGCCAATGATGTTTTGTAATTGCGGTATGGCAGTCTGTGGCTCCATCGCTTGCCACGACTTGACCGCCGCGATTCGAATATCGGGGATATTGTCCTTTGAAGCGTCTTGGAGAGTCTGGATTGCCAAAGGGCAGTCAAGTTTCCCCAGTAAGTTAACGCCGTGTAGTCGCAGAAGCAGCACAGGGTCGCGTAGCACGACCTCGGAAATTGTCTGGGCAACGCGTTGTTGATCTTCGACTGGTGCTCCAATCACTGATGCAACTGCCTCGCTCATCGTACGTTTTCTAGCGAAGAGTGTGTCCGCAATTTGCTCCTCGGCGGCCCATTTGCTTCTCGCCCAAGGAGAGTATTGCCCGGACTTCCAAAGCGGTCCTTCTGCACAGCCAACGAATTGAGTCGCTGTAGCTGTAAAGGCAATTACAGCCAGTTGCCAGCAAACTGTTTTTTTCTTCAACATCAGCCAGTTCCTCTCCTGTGAAATCCGCAGGACTCTAGCAAACCGGTTTTGCAGCGGCAACAGATGAGATTTTGCTAGCGAAACCAGATAGCGGCTGTCGAACGCGGAACAACAGAACCCGGGCGCCGGTCGTGGCAATGTGGCACCACAGAGTCGCTAATCATTGGTGCCGTATTCTTGCTCATGTTCGGTTGGCGCCCTGCAGAGACCGCGCAGGTGGGCCGGCCGTAGGAGAGTTTGCGGGTCATAGCGCAAAAAAAGCGTCTCTGGGTTCCAGAGACGCAATTAGGTTCAAGTCGGATCTCGGAAAGTCCAAGTACCGTGAATATGGTGGTTCTAAGAAGAAACAGGACGCTCTGCAGGTTGGCTCTGGTTTTCCAATTTCTTGGGCGCTCCAAATTGAGCTTGTCGGCCTTTCTTGTCTTCCTCGTAGTACTTTCCACCTGCACCATACCCGTAGCCATAACCATAGCCATAGCCATTGTACGAGTAGCCGGCTCGGTAGGCGCCATAGGTGTATTGACTACCGTAGCCAGACTGGGCACCGACACCGTTAACGACCAGGCCAAGACATTTGGCGCCGAGATTGGCAAGCATTTCGGTCGCACGCTCAGCGCTAATTCGAACATTCTTTTTGATCCGAATACAAAGGATTACGCCGTCAACTCGGGCAGCGATTGGACAAGGGTCGGTAACCGCAAGCAAAGGTGGAGTATCGATGATTACAAAATCAAATTCTTCTCGCATTTCTTCGACAAGTACTTTGACCTGAGGTGACGAGCTAAGCTCGGCCGGATTGTAAGGCTTGGTGCCACAGGGCATCAAAGTCAAGCCTTCAATTTCTTCGCATTCGAACATGACTTCACGCCATTCCGACTGGCCGCTTAGAACCGTTGCGAATCCATCTTTGGAACTGATTCCAAACGTTGAATGCTGTCGCGGACGACGCATATCGGCATCAACAAGCAGAACTCGTTTACCGGATTGAGCAATCGATACCGCCAAATTCGAAGCCAATGTTGACTTTCCATCACCGGGAGTTGGACTGGTAACTTGAATCACCGAGTGATTCTTCCCTTGGGTGTTGAAATACAACGCAGTACGAACCGCTCGGAATGCTTCGGAAACCTGCGACTTGGGCCGGTGATAGGTACAAACAATCGGTTCAATCAAAGAGTTCTCAACCAAGTATCTTTTACTTTGCCCAATCACCGGGATGTGACCGATCAATGGAGTTCGCAATTGCTTCATGATCTCGTCAGGATTATGGAAGGTCTTGTCTGCTAGTTCGACAAGGCAGCCCAAAGCAAAACCAGTAAGAGATCCGAGCAATCCACCGATCATCAAAATTACCGGTAGAATTGGCCAGACCGGTTCACCGTAGCTCGCATTTTGAAGGATCTGGAAATTGAAGCCTTCCTGACGATTGGAGGACGCGGACGAATCGATCTCAATCAATTTCTTTTTGGCAATGTCAACCAAATCAAGTGTTTTCTTCATTTTTACATCAACAGCGCCGATAACCAACTCAACCTCGGCGATCCGCTTAGCTTCTGCAAATGCAGCTTGAAATCGAGGCCCATTGATATCGATCGTACTCCGCAAATCGGCAATCTCGTCTTCTAACGCTTGAATGTGGAGTTGCAAAACCTGCTCAGGTTCCATCTTTATTTCTACAACCTGCCCATCGACTTCGCCTGAAATCTGAGAATCACGAAAGTTCTCCCATTGAGCAATGGTTTCGTTGAGCAATTGAACCTGCCGATGACCTTCACCGAGTCGGGTCAAGAGACTTTTGCGCTCGATTTGTAGTTCGCTAATCCGCAGTTCGATGTTATTGTCTTCGCGATCGGGTCTGCGACTGCCGTCATCTCGAATCTTTCCAGTCTGCTTAAGCTTGAACAGGTGACCGTGAATCGCGTCCCGCCCGCTGTTGAATGCAATCGTCGCGCGCCGCTTCTCTGCATCGAGGGCAGCGAGTTGCATTTGGGCTTCCTGAAGTAGCTCTCTTAGTTCTCGAACCTGAAGCTCATAAACATTGAGGCCGTTGCGATCTGCAACAACCGCGCCACCTATTTCTTGAAGAAGACTTTGGTGCTCTTCAAATAGCCGATTGTAGTCCTGTCCGAAATCTTCCTGAAATGTCTTTAGAAGTGTTTTGACTTCGTCGCTGTCCTGCTTGTACTCTTCTTCAAGCTTATCTTCGTAGGTCGCAATCAAATTGTTAAGGATTGTCTGACAGTCGTCAGGTCGAGAGGAATAGAAAACTAACTCATACAAAATCTCTTCCTTAACATTTTGTATGACTTGAAGATTATCGATGACTACTGGAACAATTTTGTCTTCTGGAAGATTCTCAAAGCAACGAAGGTTATTGAGCTTGTTCTTGTTCATGCACTCGTTAACGACATTTGGCCGGTTGATGAACTGGTCATGGCGCACGCCCACGTCAATCGGGTCAGCACCCATAAACTGCTGTTGACTCAGTGGGATATAGACCGGGTCCCTAGGCTCGATCTTAACCGCAGCTTCACTCTTGTAGATGGTGTCGGCTTGGGCATGATAAAGCGCGCCAAGGGCCATACCTGTAATAATTCCCAGGAACACTAACCACTTACGCCGAGATAGGATTCCCCAAAAATCGAAATTCGATTCATCCTTGTCCTGCGGAGGTGCAAAGATGAAGGGTGGTGGTGAATTAGGAGCGGTCTGATGTGGGATAGTTTCCACGATATCCTCCGTTTGGCACGTTGTGTCTCAAACCGAAAAAGGTTTAAGTGTCTGAAAATCGAGATTCAGGCTATCAATAGTAGATTTCACGGCGAATGATATGAAACCATTGAATTAGCTTTATTGTAACATGTCGCCAATCCAACCATTTCTTCATTATTTTTAGAAATGTACTATATCATCATCTTCGTCAGGCTCAAGCAAGTAGTTAATGTCAATCGAGTGTTTCCCAAGGGTTATGACGCAATCGTTTTAAAATATATGGTTTACGTTAAACGTCATTTTTTTGTTTCCCAAATTCTGATTGTCTAAGAAAAATGTTTGGGCGGGGTAGGTTTTAAGGATTTGGGAATGTTGGCCCTGTGGGTACAAGTTCCATTCTAGTCAGTCTTTGATAAATTGCAAAAAAATTCCGGATTTCAACGTTTAAACTAAAGATTAGGGCTAGCTTTAAATTTGATTTCCAGATCGAGGCGAATCAGCTACTCGAAAACCTTGATACGGGTTGTTAAATTCTTGCCATGTCTAAAACCCCCATGATGCGCCAGTACGATGAAGCCAAAAAAGCCTGTGGCGATGCGCTGTTGTTTTTTCGGATGGGTGACTTTTATGAGCTCTTCTATCAAGACGCCAAAACTGCGGCTGCGATACTTGGCTTGACGTTGACCAGTCGAGACAAATCCAACAGCGTTCCAATGTGCGGGTTTCCTTTTCATCAACTCGATTCTTATCTGGGCAAGCTAATCAAGCAGGGATTTCGTGTCGCGGTTTGCGACCAAGTTGAAGATCCCAAAACAGCAAAGGGATTGGTCAAACGAGAAGTCTCGCAAATCGTTTCTCCGGGAACCGTGACCGATCAGGCGTTGCTTGAACCGACAGTCAGCAATTATCTCTTAGCGGTCTTGCCGCAACAATTCGGAAAAAGCTCGCGCAAAAAACGGAAGTCCAAAGATGAGGTTAAGGATTCGGCTCCAGGTGACTATGGAGTCGCTTGGGCGGAAATATCAACCGGGAGGTTTTACGCTACTTCAGTAGCCAGTGATCAGTTGAGTAGTTTGCTTGCGAGGCTGGATGCTGCTGAGGTGCTTGTTCCTGATAGCGCGGTTTTTTCACCAGATTCGTTTTCGTCTTCGATGGTTACCCCTCGACCTGACTGGAGCTTTGGTATCCAGACGGCGCGGGAAAACCTGGCCAAACAATTCGAAGTCGCTTCGTTGGATGGTTTTGGGCTGGGCGATTTTGATGAGTCCGCCATAGGTGCAGCTGGTGCGGTTCTCGATTACGTAAAAGAAACACAGAAGGCGTCGCTGGGGCACTTTGATCGCATCCAAGCCTTTCGGCAAAGCCAGTTCGTCGAGATCGATTCAGCGACTTGGCGAAGTCTGGAGATTAGCCAAACGATTCGTTCCGGCCAGCGAGAGGGCTCGTTGTTTGCGGTCATCGATCGAAGCAAAACTCCGATGGGCAGTCGTTTGCTTGGTCAATGGCTTTGCAACCCCTTAACCAGTCTCGAAGAGATCCAGCGCCGGCATGATACCGTTGAAGAGCTTTGCAAGGAACAAAAATTGCGAGGTGAGCTTCGCGAGTTTCTTAAGGAGGTCTTTGACCTACAGCGGCTTCTTGCTCGCGTTGCTGCCGGCCGAGCCAGCCCGCGTGATCTCAGCTGCATTTCAAAAACGTTGGCGACACTGCCGTCTTTAAAGGCGAAATTGACAGGGCGAAAAAGCCAATGGCTCCAACAGCTCGAAGCCGATCTGGATCTGTGCGCAGAGCTTCGTGGGCAACTCGAACGTGCCCTGGTCGATCCTTGTCCGGCTCAGACCAAAGACGGCGGGTTCATCAAAGAATGCTATGATGAGAGTCTTGACCGGTATCGTGAACTTGCCACCGGGGGAAAGCAATGGATCGCTCAGTACCAGCAACGGATTTGCGAGGAGACTGGAATTCCAAGTCTAAAAGTCGGGTTCAACAAGGTTTTCGGTTATTACCTTGAAGTTACTCATCTGCACCGCGACAAAATTCCTCCCGATTTTATCCGGAAGCAAACACTAAAAAATGCTGAAAGATTTATAACTCCCGAGTTAAAAGAGTATGAAGAGAAAGTCCTTTCGGCCGATTCAAAAGCCAACGAGTTGGAGCTGAGGTTGTTTGAAGATCTGCGGCGTCTCGTTGGAGCCCAAACATCGCGGCTCAAAGCCAACGCCGAGATCATTGCCAATCTCGATGCTGTGGTGGGGTTGGCTCAGCTTGCGGTTGAGCAAAGTTATTGTCGGCCCGAAATGGTGCAGGAATGTGTTTCGGAAATTGTGGACGGGCGGCACCCGGTGCTCGACATCGTCGAACCGTTGGGTGCGTTTGTTCCCAACGGAATTTCGTTGGGCCAGGAATCTGGTTTCCTGCATTTGATCACCGGACCCAATATGGCAGGAAAGAGTACTTACATTCGTCAGGTCGCGTTGATCACGTTGCTGGCTCAGATCGGAAGCTTCGTTCCGGCCAAAGAAGCAAAGCTCGGATTGGTGGACAGAATCTTTGCCAGAGTCGGGGCCAGCGACGAGCTCTCGCGCGGTCAATCTACGTTCATGGTGGAAATGACAGAGACGGCCAGGATTCTAAATACTGCGACATCCAGGAGTCTGGTCATCCTGGATGAAATTGGTCGTGGCACAAGCACCTACGATGGGGTTTCGTTGGCTTGGGCGATCGTTGAATTTTTGCACGATCAAATTGGCTGTCGAACTTTGTTCGCTACTCATTACCATGAGCTAACCGCACTGGAAACAGATTTCGCTGGCGTGGCTAATTACAACGTGGCGATTCGCGAATGGGATGAAAAAATTGTCTTTCTCCATAAAATCGTGCCCGGGCCAGCTGACAAAAGCTACGGGATTCATGTTGCCAAAATTGCCGGGGTTCCGAACTGGGTGAACCAACGCGCCGAGCAGATTCTTCAAAAGCTTGAAAGCAGCGGCGATGTTGAAGCCAATCAGGATGCCATTCGCTCAGCCGATTCAGGTTCATGTTCCAGTGGCCACATTCAGCTGACGATGTTTGGAACGGCTCATCATCCTATAGTCGATAAGATCAAAGCCCTCGACGCCAATCAAATGACGCCGATCAAAGCCCTGCAAACGTTGCATCAATTGCAGTCCGAGCTGGTGGAAGAAACCGAGGAAATCGAAGTTGATGACGACCAGCAGGTCAACGCTTGATTTGGGTTTTACTCGCCTGCCAAGATGGTGACAAATGGAGCGATATCAAAAAAGTCTACGCTTAGATCCAGATTAATATCCGCTTCGGCTTGAAACGCATTAGAGGAAAGTAGTGCTATAAATGGCGCGATGTCAAAAAAATCGACGCCGCCGTCCAAATTAACATCTCCAAGCAGTGTAGTTTCCAAACTGGTAAACTCGAAAAAATTCAACGCCAGTTGAGCGTTGTCAAAACGATTGATGTCAGAGCCTGCTCCATTAAGGTTGAAAAAAGTGTTACGGTCGAAATGGCAAATAACACGACCGTTACCAGCTTCCAAAGCTAAAACGGATGCGTCGGAAGTCGTTGCTGGACGTTGGTTATTGCCAGGCTCGCGGACGGTTTGTCCTTCTGGTACGCCAGCAATAATTTGTGCCGTTACATCCGCTGGCAGCGTGCTTAGATCGTCTGGAAGAGTAAACGGCGAAACTCCTTCTCCATCGAAGTCATCCACGCCGGCAAGTATCGGGCTATCGGGGGCACGGAATTCCGCAAAGCTCCCCGAGCCATCGCCACGATTTAGCTGGTAAGTTCCCCGGTCTTCGTTGACTTGGATACCGAATCGGCCAAGAAACTGCTGGTCGGATTGCTGGGCGTCACCTCGGGAACTTCCGAAGTTTGCATCACTGATAAAAAGAGCACCGCCTCCGCTTCTGATAAACGAGTCGACAGCGTCGATTTGGTTCGCCGAGTAGACCGCATTGTTGGAACCAAATACGACGACGTCAAAATCAGATAGCGTTCGCAAATGAGTGACACCGTTGTTGGAGTTCAAATCTGCGAACGTTGCGGATTGAAAACCAGTGTCGAAGGTTACGCCAACACCGTCAGTTGGGCCAGATGCAGCCGCTTCAGCTTCAACCGATTCAGTTGTTTGCTCAACGTTATAGCCGTTGTCAGTCAATAAGCTTGCCAGTTCAAACCAACTGTGATTGTTGTTGCCAGTCGGATTATTGCTAAAGACTGGGCCCGCAGGATCCCGAATGTCGGCCAGCTGCTCCGTAAAGCCGCGGATGTCAAAAGGGTCATCTACTCCACTGCCCTCAGTCGCACCACCACTTCGGTCGGCACCACGCACAAACAGGATACTTCCCGATTGTTGAGCGTAGGATGATCGTTGATCTGCCAGTACCAGGACTGCCGCAAAAACTACGACGACACGGACGATCGAATTTAGAATATTCACAGTCACTTTCTTTCACTTTCTTTTGAAATCAGCTTGCCAATCTTAATGGGCAAAACCAGATTGGCAAAGTAAAAAAAGGAAAGCAAAACAACGCTGCAATTCAACTCATCTCTGTTGCGGTGAAGAATCCGAGGTTCACTGGCTCAATGCTAAGATAAATGGAGAGATGTCCTGAAAGTTGACATTGTTATTCTGGTCCATATCGGCTTCGTGTTGATAGTCTCCAGAGCTTAGCAAAGCGATAAATGGCGAAATATCCAGGAAGCTAACTACACCATCACGGTTGATATCGCCAAGCATAAATGGGCCAGCCAGAATCTGGTCCAGTTTCAGGTTCAGCATGTCAAAGATTGCTTGTTCCTCTGGAGTTAGTGAACCATTGGCAAGGTTTAAGGCCTCGTTGGGAAGGTTGTAAAAAGATTCGTTGCCATTGTCACTGCGGATCAGTTTCCAGTCGCCCAATCTGACTGTTTTTCCGTCATTGTTGTGGGGTGGCGTTGTAAATCGTTCTGAGAACTGACAAGTGTGAATGACGTTGGCATCTGCGTCTGTCACATAGGGAGCGAATGAAAGCGAATCGGTAGCCGCCCCATCTGGAATGAAGCTCGCGTCGGTCCCTGTCAGATCCAGAAGTGTAGTGAAAAGATCGGCCAGCGAAACCAAGCCCTCATGGGTACGGCCCGGGTTGGCGACACCGGGACCGCTGACGATGCACGGAACGTTGACTCCTCCCTGGAACAGAGTCCCCTTGGAACCGGCTACGACCCCCGGGGTGGGAGTCACAGGACCGGGCGTTCCGTTATCCCCCACAAACACAACGTACGTGTTGGCGCGAACATCGGGAGCCATCTCGCTTAGGAGTCGACCGATTTCAGTGTCCATCGCTTCAATCATGGCCAAATAGTAACTTCGTTGATTGGCTGCAATGTGAGCAGGGTTTCCCGGTAAAGTCGCCGTGTGCAAGTTGTTGGGCGGGAGATGGAAAGGTGAGTGGGGGGCATTGAAAGCCACCCAGCAAAACCAAGGATTGTCTCCCTGCTGTTGAATCCAGTCCGAAGCCTCACTTGCAGTTGCACTGGTCGCGTACTCGGTTACCGGGTTGTTGGCGTTGTTGACCGTGACTCCGTTTTCCACTCTGGTCCAGGAGAAATAGTCTGAGAGTCCCCCGCCCAGGTTGCCGTTGTAGTGATTAAATCCCATCAAGTTAGGATTGTCGCGATTGCCATTGGTCTGATCGGCCAAATGCCACTTGCCAATACAAGCCGTTGCATAGTTCGCCGCACTAAACGCTTGAGCGATCGTTCCTTCGTCTAGCGACGGGACTGCTCCAACTTCGCCGACTCCTGTTCGGAAAGCGTACCTGCCGGTAAGGATCTGGGCGCGGGCGGGGGCACAAGACGGACTGCCCCAGAAATTGGTAAATCGGATGCCTGAACTGGCCAGTGAGTCGAGGGTCGGAGTTGGGCTGCCGTCGGTTGCGACGAACAGATTTAGCGAGTCAACGCCGAGGTCATCAGCAATCACCAGCAAAACATTCTCTTGCTGAGACCAAACTCGATCGGTGGACATGCAGCCAAGCATCAGCAATGAAATCAACAAACGAATAATCACGGTGTATCCTGAACCGGGAGGGATGGTTTGAGAGGCGAAAGGGGAGGCGAAAGTCTCTTTCCTTCTTTCCTTTAACTATACCTTCTACTCACGCATGAAAAGCCTAGATAGGACTGAGTTTTTTAAGAATTAAGCTATCTCACGATTGGGATGCAGTTGATGTCGCCAAACATCGGGAATTGCCAGTGCTTCTGAACCAGCTGTGCCCGATGTCGTCGGAGGCGAGCGTGAGTGTGGTCAGTGATCAGCGAACAGATGTTAAAAAAAGAGTTGGCCGTAAGCCGGGTCTTGTGATCGGCTTTCACCGACGACGATCATTTATCTAGGCGAGTCATTGCTGAAACGCTCAAGCAGCCT
>CAYSQZ010000014.1:0-43360 GCA_964433035.1 uncultured Pirellulaceae bacterium
TCGTTTAACCGCGTGGGCATCGCCCGAGCGTTTCCACTCTTGCCACTGCGAAAGGAAGGATGCGTTCCGCGCTACTTCCGCTGAGCAAAAGGCGACCACCAGGTTTCTTCTAAGCGCCAGCGCTCGGCCTGGCCGGACGCTTGGGCGGGTTGTAAGTGCAACAGTCCTTGGGACAAACATCCCAGTTTGCAGGCATGTTGCCGATTGCCCGCTTTTCGGTGCCGCTGGTTCGCTCAAGGATCAACTCACGAATCATTGCGATGAACTGAGGATGCACACCAACCGACTTGGCTCGCTGCATGTTGATCCCCAACTCGTCACATTTTTCCTGAGCTTCGGTATCGAGGTCAAATAGAACCTCCATGTGATCCGAAACAAAACCGACTGGCATCAACACCAGATCTTTGACGTCGGTCTTCTCTTTCAATTCCTCGATGTAGTCACAGACATCGGGTTCAAGCCACGGTTGACGCGGCGGGCCAGAGCGACTTTGATAAACCAACTCCCAAGGATAGTCGCCGATCTTTTCCATGATCAATCGACAGGCTTCGGTCAACTGAGTTGAGTACTTACAACCTTCGGCCATCGACATCGGGATGCTGTGGGCAGTAAACACAAACCTCGTTTCGGATCGGCGTGACTCTTCAACTTGATCAAATGCGGTTTGAACCCGGTCAGCGGAAGCTTCAATATAAAGTGGATGATTGAACGCCATGCGGAGCTTGTGAACTTCTGGAGCGTCAGCCCCGATCGAAGCCTGTGCTTCGGCGATGTTTTCCCGGTATTGGCGACAACCGGAATAACAACTGTAAATGGAAGTAAAAAACGCCAGCGCGCATTTGATCCCGCTATCTTTCATTTCGCGAAGCGCGTCAGGAATCATCGGGTGCCAGTTACGGTTCCCCCAGTAGACAGGCAGATCGATATCGTGAGCGGCAAGCTCTTTTTTGAGGGCTGCGATCAAGTCACGATTTTGCTCGTTGATCGGGCTAACACCTCCAAAGTGGTTATAGTGCTCCGAGACTTCAAGCATCCGCTCGCGTGGAACGTTTTTGCCTCGCAGGACGTTTTCTAAAAATGGCATCACGTCGTCTGGACCTTCGGGACCACCAAAAGAGACGACAAAGATCGCATCGTAGTTTTTATCTAATTTATCTGACATAAAGTTTGAACTGTTTTCGAATGGTTTAAGCGTTTCAATCTTAAGTGTCGGCTTGCAACGCGTCCATGATGAATTGCGGCGTTAGAATCCCGTAAGGAACTGCGTTGTCGGGAAACCGGCAACACGCGACTTTAAACTGCCCTTGGACCGCGACATCGTTATTTTCGTCGACGATAAAAAATTGGTAAACGATGTGCTTACCGTCGACCTCAACGAGGCTTAACTTGACTCGAACCTGCTGCTCCAAACAAAGAGGCTGATTGATTTGCAGGCTGGCCGTCAATCGTGGAAATCCAAGCGTCCCCAGTTCATCTTGCAGCACGACTCGCAAGCCCCGACTGCGGAGAAACGCATACTCAGTTTCCTCCATCATCCGCACATAAACTGAAAAATGAGCAAATCCAGTTGCGTCGGTGTCGACAAAGTGAACTTTGCGTGGATACTCGAACTCGGCAATCGCCCCGGTAGGTGATGGTGCAGACAAAATCGCGATCGACTCAACAATTGGACTTACGGAATACTAACGCCCTATGAAACCGTCAGACAACCATTGGCACAACCGGTCTGCATGGGATCGGCTGGCAAAAATCCAGGATCGGTTGGCCAAACCGGCTCGCGATGCCGATTTTACCGACCCGCTCAAGACCGTCGACCGAATCGGCTGGCTGGGCTCAGACATTACGGGCAAGCAAGTTCTATGTTTGGCCGCCGGGGGTGGCAGACAAGGACCGATCTATGCTGCGGCCGGCGGGATCGTAACGGTGGTCGACCTGAGCCCCGCAATGCTGGAACTCGATCGGGCCGTCGCCGCAGAACGCAATCTGGAACTGCGGACAGTCGAAGCGTCGATGGACGATCTTTCGGCGCTGCAGGATCAGTCGTTTGATATCGTCATCCACCCGGTCAGCACTTGCTATGTCCCCGATGTCAAGCCAGTCTACGCCGAAGTCGCGCGGGTCTTGCGGGCGGGAGGTGTTTACGTCAGCCAGCACAAGCAACCTACCAGTTTGCAAACGACCCTTCAGGCTCAACAAACTGGATATCATGTCGCTTTCCAATACTATCGAACCGATCCATTGCCTGCCTCGGAGCATCCCAACCTGATTCGAGAAGAAGGAACACTGGAGTACATCCACCGCTGGGAAGAGTTACTTGGTGCCATGTGTCGTAGTGGACTGGTGATCGAAGACATTACCGAACCGCTTCACGCCAAGCCAGATGCTGAGATTAGTAGTTTTGCCCATCGCGCCCAGTTCGTCGCACCCTACATTCGAGTCAAAGCTCGCAGGGCAGGGCAGGCGAAATCAGGTTTGATTTTTGGTGGTTAAGGGTCGCGCCTGATTTGGTTCGCGCCTGATTGGTTTCCTGCCTGATTTGGTTCGCGCCTGATTTCATATTCCTTGCGATTGAAAAGGTTGAAGTCTGATACAATCTTGAAATGATAAACAAGAAATTCGCAGTGCTGGCGATTACATCGATCGTGCTCGGCTGTGTCACCGTTGTTGGGCAAGTTACTCAAAGGCAACAAGAGCCTTTGAACCGGCTACTGGAATATTATGACGCTCGGTATGACGCTGAGCGGAAAATGCTTAAAGTCGAATTCCGCAGTCCGGGCTACCACAGCCGAATCGAGTCAGGAACCCAAGTCCATCCGACTCGCGAATCGCTCTATTATGCTGTTGCACTTCTCAAACGCGATAAGCCCGGTGATGCCCAGCGAGCCCAGCAGATCGTTGGCGCCGTATTACCACTACAGGAAACCCGGCGATCGGCGCGAGCTTGTGGTGTCTGGCCTTGGGTGCTGGAGGAACCGCTGGATCAAATGGAATCGGTCGATTTGAACTGGGCTGATTTCTGCGGCTCTGCGATGGCCCAGATATTGGTGGATCATGCCCAACAACTTGAGCCTGCAACCAGGCAAGCGATGAGATCCTCATTGCGCCATGCCTGCAACGCCATCATCCAACGTGATGTTCAGCCCGACTATACCAACATCGCAATTCTAGGCGGTGGTGTCTGTGCGATCGCGGGTGAATTGCTTGGTGATCAAACGCTGCTTGAGTACGGACGGCAGCGATTGCAGAACATCGTTAAACACACTGCAACGATCGACGGCTTCACCGAATACAACAGTCCGCCCTACGGAAAAGTCGTGATTGGCGAATGCGAGCGAGTTTTGCAGCTTGCCAAGGACGAGCGAGTTCGAGACGCAGCCGAAACGCTTCGCCAAGCAGCCTGGAAAATAATCGGGCAGAGTTTTCATCCTCCGACCCAGCAATGGGCGGGACCACACAGCAGAACTTCATCGATCCATCTTAGCCAGACAATGGTCGAGTTTCTAAACGCCCGTCTTGATGTTGATTCAAAACACAGTCTCAGACTTCATCCACAAGCCTATCTGGAACAACCTCGCGGCTATGCAGTTGTAACGCCCATTCCTTGCCCCACGAAATGGCAGCAATCGATGGAGCAGCCAATCAAAGGCCCGTTGCAGTTGCGTCGGACGTTCGTTCCGCCAAAGGGAAGCAGCCCAGCCACAACTGGAACGACTTGGTTTTCGGGCGGCGCGTGTTTGGGCAGCGTGAGCCGATCCAGTTTCTGGACGCAGCGAAAGCCGATAATCGCCTACTGGAAAACTGATGACGACCCTGCAGTCGTATTTCGTGTTCGGTTCCTTCATGACGGTAAAGATTTTTCATCGATGGGACTGCGGTCTACCCAGGATCACCACCGCGTGTTGTGTGCGATTCATTCACTACAAAGACGCGGCGACTGGCATCGGACGCTTGATCGGCCTGCCGATGGCATTTTTTATGCGCACGATCTTCGTGTTCGGCTGGAGCTGACGGGCAAAGGAGTTTCGGCACAAAAGACCGACGGAGGAACTTTCTCTTTGCGTGCGGGAGAACATGAAATCGCTATTTGCCCGGCAGATTCAGAGTTTGCAGACCAGAAATTGGAATGGAAAATTGACGACGACGATCGCGTCGTTGCGGTCGAAGGCATCTGCTACGCGGGCGAGCCGAAACGGTTTAATTTCAGTCAACTGATCGAGATGAAACTTGGTTTTGGGCTTGAGCTACGGCAGCTGAAAGACGGGGCAAAGCTTCCCTTGCCGACCTTGCAATCCCGCCCTGGCAAAGTAATCGCCCGCTGGGATGTCGCGCCGACGAGCGAAGCCAAAAAAGACAAACTGACGATTGCCGTACCCAACGGTGCGCATAATGGCCAATAGATATTCCCAAATTGTCCGTTGCCCAAAATCGGGCGAGGCCACGAAGAGAATTGGCAATCACTTGTTGCAATTGCTGTGTCAGGCCAGACAGAAACCAATCAATCCTGCAGAATCTCGAATCGGGATTCGGATTTGAGCACCGCACAGGTTTCGGGGAACGTGTGGAAAGTCCTGACCTGGACATAATTTCGAAACGCTTGAACGTTGACGTAGCTAATCGCTCCGAAAGAAAGCCGGCCGTTTGAACCAAACCGATGCACGAGCCCCTCAAACTCAATCTTTTCATCAAGCTGCTGTTGGATGACGACAAATGTCTTGGGGTTTACGGCCTCAAGTTCGACTTCCGAAAGATACTTTATCTTCAGACCAAGCGTGGCTTTGTCTTTACACAAACCTTCGACGGGATGAGAAACCAACAGCTGCTGGGACGGCAGTGGATGATGAGCTCCGGCGCTGACTTCGGTCAACAACAAGTCACCGTGTGCGAAAGAAATCGCGTGACCATCGGTCGTAATATTGATGCTCAGCTTGTACTTTTCGCGTTCGATTGTCCGCCTGGCACAGACATTGAAAAGCTCGGGGTGTACATTCCTCGCGAACAAATGAAAATTCAGATCTGTAATTTTCGGCCGCGCGGTTAACACAAATAAACTTTCTTAAATACTCGCAGTAGGTCTCTTGGGGTCGCTCACTGTCATGTGAAATTGAGATGTAATGGAGAGCCTCCTACTACATTGTAGGGTCACAGCAATTTGACGTCGCCTTGATACTATAAATTTCGTCTTGAAACATCAAAAACGTAAACCAAAATTTGACAGAAAAATTTTGCTTTTAAGTTGACAAAGTTACGATAGTCAACTCGCAAAAAAAGCAGAAAAAAAATCGAGACACAAATTACCGATCAAACTTGCGTTAGCACGTCGTATGCCACATGGGTTCCGACAGCAATTCCAAAGCCGCGAAAAAGAAACAATGCACAGAAGACGATACTGGCACTAAACCTAAACATGAAACTAGACAGCTCAAATTGATTGCCAGCAGGGTTAAAAACGTTGTAATGCATCGAGGCAAAAATCAGGCTCACCGCAACAACGCCCACTACAATCGCCATTTTTCGATCTTTTATGAATTGATTTAGCCAGTAAATTGCTGGCACCAGCAGAATAATTCGAAAGATTAGCTCCTCATAAATTCCACTGCCAACAGAGCTGACCGAGTTAGTCCACCAACTGGAACGGAGTACAGCGGTTGCTTGATCTGCTGGGGCAACTCCGCCAAACAACAGGTTAAGCGAGTTGGCAGCGCAAAACAGAATCAGTCCCAAACCTGCCGCTTCGGTGAGCATGCCCAACAGAACCATCGGGCGAATCTTCCAGTGGTCTTTGACACGGTGGTGCCAAGCCAATATGACGCCGACAGTTAACAGCGGCAGCAGAACCAACTGCCCAATTCCGAACTGCTGCAAAATCTGCTGAAACCACTGGTCAATGCCGCTGCGGACGGAGCTGGCCGCAGTAGAGTTAGCTGAATGTCCGCCAAGGATTATCGATCCGATCTCGTAAAACAACAGCATTGGAAGCACAAAGACCAGACAGACCAGCGGCCGTTGTGTTTCGGTTTGGTATTTGGTTTCCTGCAAACCTGCAAGTCGCCGCTGCCGTCGGGCTTGGGTCTTGGAAAGCAAAACCTTTTGGATGGCATTGGAAACATCTGGCGCTTTCGAATCTCGAGACTCACTGTGGACTTGGGAGTTGGTTTGGTTCTCGTATTGGCACGTAGTGCTGTGCGATCTGGATGAGTTGCCAGCGCGCTGAGAAAACGACCGTTTTGCTGACACGGCCTTTCCGGTGTTTCGATTTTCTAAAGAATGGCTCAGTTTGACATCCAGTTCTATTGCCTCGTCAGCTTGGTTTGTTCAGCGAGTGAACAGTTTGTTACCCAAGCCGTTTCGCAAGCGAATGGTAGCGGTTTTGCGATGCTGCTGAAACGTTGAAATTCGCAATGCATCGCCGTGCATACATCAAGAAAAACTGAGGTTGACTCGTAATCCCAGTGAATAGAAGTCGCTCTGACCGTTTCGCTTCGATCTATGCCAACGGCGTGATCACTAGCCCAAGGTTCTTGAACCTTGGAACAAAGAGCCAAGTTGCGCACACAATCCCAACGGACTGGATCAGCGCCTCGGTAAGCTGACGAAACCCCGGTGGGGTTTGAGGAATGATTATCTTGGCCCCCAGGGTTCAAGAACCCTGGGCTATTGGTCAAACCCCGTTGGGGTTTCCAAACGTGCGCCTACCGACGCACATAAAAACATGAAAACAAATCCGTTGGGTTTCTGAACACGGCATGCGGACTCGACCGGCCGCCTGGCGACAGATGCCGCCAAAACGCCTTCGCGCTTTCACCTCTTTATGCTTGTGCCGGCATCCACTGGATTTGCGAATGGCCCAATTTCAACAGCGCTTCATTGCAACGAGAAAATGGTTTGCTACCAAAGAATCCTCGATGGGCCGACAAGGGAGAAGGGTGAGCCGAGGTGATCACGACATGGCGGTCGCAATCAATCAATTTGGTTTTATTTTCGGCTGACTTTCCCCACAAAATAAACACGAGCCCTTCAGGTCGTTGATTCAATTGGACAATCACATGATCAGTAAACTGCTCCCAACCACGTTTGCGATGCGAGTTCGCTTCACCACTGCGGACCGTCAGAACCGTATTGAGCAAGAACACGCCCTGCTTAGCCCAAAACGTTAGATCGCCAGATTCTGGTAAGGACCCCTCACCAAAATCCGAAGCAAGTTCTTTAAAGATATTCTTGAGTGAAGGAGGAAACTTTGGTTTAGATTTTCCGTCGGTAGAACTGGATTGGCGAACCGAGAAACTTAAGCCGTGTGCCTGACCGGGGCCATGATACGGATCCTGCCCAAGAATGACGACTTTCGTTTCTGCGAAGGGAGTTTTAAAGGCAGCAAACACATCCTCTGAAGCAGGGTAGATCGTTTGTGTCGCCCGCTCATGCTCAACGAATTCACAAAGCGTTTGAAACTGGTCATTGGAAAAATAGGATTCCAATTTGGCAGTCCAGTCGCTCGACTCGGGCCAGCCAACGGGCAAAAACTGAGAATTCATAGGGCGGGTACCGTGGATGTGCTGGGACGAAAATCGATTAGTTGAACTTCGACGCTTCGATAACCACGAAACTCGTTGATCACTGGCCGAAAGGCAAAATCAAATTCTGCATTTTCCTTGCTTAGCTCCTCGGCCCACTCGCCTTTGCCAAACGCAACGCCCCGGATCTTGCAGTCGTGTTGTTGCAACTGCAAAGAAAGATGTCTCCCGTCGGAGCCCATCGTTTTGGGGGGACTGGCCAAGCGGACGCCAGTGGCACAAAGTACTGGCCGGGGATTTTTTTGACCAAAGGGGGCAAGTTTCTCGAGGTCGTTCATCATGTTCATCGTCAGGTGCCCAATCATCGCTTCGGCGTCGATGTCCAGATCTGGGATTAGCTCGTCAACGCTTACCTGCGAGATAACCTGTTCGCAAAAATCTTCGCGAAACGCATCGATGTTCTTGGGATCGATCGACAAACCGGCGGCGGCTTTATGTCCACCGAATTTGATTAAATGTTCCTGGCAACCCGAGAGCGCTTGATACAAATCGACACCGCACGACGACCGACAGGATCCTACGCCCGGGCGATTGCCCAGTGAATCGGTTGAAATCATAACCGTCGGTCGATGATAAAGCTCGGCAATGCGACCTGCCGCAATACCAATGACGCCCAAATGCCAATCCGCATCGGTCAGGACCAACGCCGCTTCGTGTTCCGGCTCATGATTGTCTTTGATAATTTTCTTGGCTGACTTGAGGATCTTTCGATCAAGCGTGTCGCGGTTTTTGTTGAGTTGATCGATGTACTGCGCAAGCGCCTCAGCTCGTTCCTCCGATTCACAAGTCAACAGCTCGACACCGAGCTGGGCCTGTCCAAGTCGCCCTGCGGCGTTAAGTCTGGGGCCAATCGAAAATCCAATGTCTTCCGCCACTAAGCGAGGTTTGTCAGCGACTTTGGCCAGTTTTAACAGATGAGTCAAACCGGGATTGGCGTACTTTCGCATGCAGTTCAATCCATGGTGAACCAAGACGCGATTCTCATCCAACAACGGCACCACATCGCAGACGGTTCCAATGGCAGCCAACGAGACGGCCGCAAAAAGAAAGTCACGATACCTCGGTGGCAGTTTCGGCGAGCCATGATCGATCTGGCAAAGCCCCCACGCCAGTTTGAATGCGACGCCAGCGCCACACAAACCAGCAAACGGATATCCGTAGCCGGGCAGGGCAGGGTGGACGATACCATCTGCTTCTGGAAGTACCGGGCCGGGATGATGGTGATCGGTGATCACGATCTGCATCCCTTTTGACTTGGCAAATCGAACTTCTTCAACACTTGAAATTCCACAGTCAACCGTGACGATCATCTCAGCACCGCGCTGATGCAATTTCTCAAGCGTTTCAACACTCAGCCCGTAACCGTCATCAAGCCGATTGGGAACGAAATAAGATACTTCGCCTCCAATCAGTTTGATACAACGATAAAGAATCGCAGTCGACGTCATTCCGTCAGCGTCATAGTCGCCGTAGATGACAATCTTTTTTCGCAGACTGATTGCTGAATAGATCGTGGCGACCGCTTCGACCAATCCAGGTAGCTCCTCGGGAGGGCGCAGCCCCGTGGTCATCTTCATATCGAAGAACGACGCGACTTGGCCAGGCGACGTGATACCACGTATGGCAAGAATCTGAGCAAGGACGGGTGAGACGTTCGAGGTCCGTTCAATCTCTTGCACGAGGCGAGCATCGTGAGCTCGCAGTGTCCATCTCAATCCCATGTTACTTCCTTGAGAGCTAGGTCCATTTCACGCTTCTACACAAATGTAAAAGAATTGGATTTCGCCCACAAGGAACAGTTGAGTAGGTTCGGTAAATCGAACCTAAGTTCAGCGCAGCAAAAAAGCCAGACCTGAAGTCCGGCTTTGGATTCTGCTAACTGCTGTATGTAATCGCGTGCGTGCGACGACAAAGAGTTATTTTTTCTTCTCTACGTGAATCGTGTGCTTGCGCAGACGAGGCGAATACTTCTTGAGCTTGAGCTTTTCGCCACCAGTCTTTCGACGCAGCGTGTAGTTGTAGTCGCCTGATTCCTCACATACGAGGTGGACGACTTCGAGCTTTTTCTTCTTTTTACCAGTTGCCATTGGAAGATCTTCAAACCTTGATCATTTTTGTGGACTCAATTTGAGTGCGAAAATATATCAAACTATCGGACTTCTGGTAAGGCTTAATTCAGCAATATTGGGCTCAAAGCAGGCAAAATCGGGTTTAGTTTGAAGCGACGTCTGTTCCAGATTCAGCCCTGGCAGGCCCAATCCCGTTCTCTTGCCCGGCTTGCTCGTCAACCGTGTACTTGGTGATTGGGCTTGGACGGCCATAGTAGAACCCTTGGCCAAGCTGAAAACCCATCTGCACCAAAATCTCATGGCATTCGCGAGTTTCGACGCCTTCGGCAAGCGTCTGGATTCCCAGATTGTTTACCAAATTGGCAAATAGTGCGACCAATTCCTGACGTTTAGGCGGAGCGTGCTCAATGTTCTTGGTGAGCTTCATGTCAAACTTCAAAAAGTCTGGTCGGACTTCGCCCAGCTCCACCAATCGAGCCCGCCCGACACCGAAATCGTCGAACGCGAGCTGAATGTTCAGATCCTCGAGCACCGCACAAAGCTCCTTCATCATCGACATATTTGTCGATGCACCCTCGTGAATTTCCAACGTGATGGCTTGGTTGGGAGCCGCTTCGCGGACTTCACGAAGTGAATCGTAAAATTCTGGACGATCAAGTTCTTTGGGATGTGTGTTGACGAACAAATTGGCTTCAGGACCAAACGCGGTTCCAATCTCAATTCCTCGCAAACGGAAGGCCTCACTCAATTGTGCTTCAAGGCCCAACTGAGAAGCAGCGGTAAACATTTCGTTGGGAGACTGAAGTCCAAACAAGCGGCTTCGCCCAAGGACTTCGTAACCGATTCTCGACTGATCATCGAGTCGAACAAGTGGTTGAAAGTGCGGGTACAATCCGCCATCACTAATCAAGCGTTCAAACTGAATCATCGCCAAGGCAGAATCACAAACATCTTCGGCAATCGTGTGCGTGTTGGTTTGGCCAACCTGACGTCTCGATCCAAGTCGGAAAACAATCGAAGCGAAATGAATCAGATCATTCTCGTGAATTGCGACCTCGCCTTGGACCGGAGCACCATTAACAAAAGTACCATTGGTGCTGCCCAACTCCTGAAGAACCAACCCATCAGGTGTTTCTTTGATAACCGCGTGATCCTTGGAAATACAGCCAACGGGCAACGGAAGTGATGATTCTTCTCGCCGTCCAATGGTGAACGGAAAGTTGAGCAACGGGTACTGTCGGTTGGACTGGGTATCATCAATTTGCCCAAACAGAAACCATTGAGTTTGGTTCTGTTGCTCTAAAGCAATTGAATCTGAACTGTTTTCGCTAGTCATTGGAGGATCGTCTGTTGGCGAGTTGATTTCTACAGGTCTCTGAAGGATTTCAAGGCTGACGAACTTTTTCGTCTGAAGTTTGTAGCTTTCAACTTACGCGGAGGCTGACAAATTCCCGGCTCCTCTCCATTCCCAGAAAAACTCCCAGTCTGGCGAGACGACTGAGCGGATTGTTCAGGTTGTACCGACCTTTCCAGTCGCGCCCCTGAACAGTTAATCGGACTGTTTGAATATTCCGTACCAGGACTGTTTGAATTTTTGGACAGCTGTGGTTTGCAATACTGATTTCCAAGGAATTGGCCGATAACTAGATTGGTTTGAATTCCTTCAAAATCCCTTCATTAACGCACCCTTCCATGTCCACAACAACCCAATCGACACTTAGCAGCGGTCTTTTGGCCACGATCATGGCGGACGAGTCGTTTCGCCCATCTGAACCGGCGTCATTGCAGGAAGCCGGCCTGCCAGTTTCTCTGGTGGAATCTCTGGTAATTAAACGGCTTGCTGTAGTTGGAATGAGCAGCGGTCGACAGTTGGCCAATGATTTGTGTTTGCCATTTGCCGCGTTGGAAAAGATGTATCAGCATCTTCGTTCGCGTCAATTGATTGTGCACAGTGGATCGGCCCCGCTTAATGACTACAACTACGCACTGACCCAGACAGGTGTTGACCGAGCCGCGACGGCCAGACAAGCCTGCTCCTATGTCGGTCCGGCACCAGTACCGCTGATGGACTATGTGTTGAGTGCTGAAGCTCAGACCATTCGCGCTGAGGCTCCAAAACGAACTCAGCTTCGCCATGCGTTTCGGGACATCTCGATCAATGAATCGCTTTTTGAAAGCCTTGGACCAGCGATTAACTCGGGCGCAGGGCTGTTCCTGTATGGCGAGCCGGGCAATGGAAAGTCAACCATCGCGCAGCGAATCACACAGTGTTTTGGCCACGAAATCTGGGTCCCCCACGCGATCTTCGAAGACGGTCAGATCATCAAATTCTTCGATGCCGCGTACCATCAAAAAGCCCAGGATGACTCGGACTCCTTGATTCATGAAGCCGCGTTCGACAAGCGATGGGTAAAGATTCGCCGACCGACGGTTGTTGTGGGTGGCGAATTGACGATGGATTCTCTGGAAATCCGACACGATCCAATCTCCAACGTTAGCGAAGCCTCGCTACAGATGAAAAGCAATTGCGGCTGTTTATTGGTAGACGATTTCGGGCGACAACGGATTGAACCCCAGGAGCTGCTCAACAGGTGGATCGTTCCGTTAGAAAGCCGGATTGACTTTTTGACGCTTTCTTCGGGCAAGAAGATTCAAGTTCCGTTTGAACAATTGATTATCTTTTCCACCAACCTGGAACCTTCGGATCTGGTTGACGAAGCGTTCATGAGGCGGATTCCCTACAAGATTGAAATTGGCGATCCAAGTCCCAAAGAATTTCACGTCTTGTTTCAAATCTATTGCGACAAGTTCAAATGCGAGTATCGCCCAGATGTTGTCGACTACTTGCTCAACACTCACTTTCTGAGCGTCGGGCGCCGGCTCAGGCGTTGTCACCCCAGAGACCTGCTCAATCAAATTCGGAGCTTTTGTGTTTACAACGAACTACCCATGGAAGTTCGGCCAGAGTATTTTGACCGAGTTGTAAAAAGCTACTTTACAGTCGTACTCGATAAAGACCCAAACAAACCCAAAACAATGGCCAAAGGCCTCGGCTAGTCGACGGCCACCTCTAGCGGCCTGACACCTATTCATTTTTTATTTATTTCCAGATTTCACAAAGACAATTACTGAGGACCAACAGTGTTATCTGAACCACTTGCAGCCAACAAAAACATTTTGGGTTATACGCTCAAAGAACGTATTGGCTCTGGCGGATTTGGCGAGGTGTGGTCTGCGGTTGCTCCTGGTGGAATTCTCAAGGCCGTCAAAGTCGTTTATGGCTTCCACGACGAAAAACGTGCTCAAGCCGAGCTTAAAGCACTCGACCGGGTCAAAGAGCTGCGGCATCCTTTCCTGTTATCGCTGGAGCGCATTGAGATCTATGAAAGCCAGTTGGTAGTTGTCACCGAATTGGCGGACAATAGCCTGGCTGATGTTTACAACCAATATGCCGCCAAAGGCGAACCCGGAATTCCCAGAGACGAATTGGTCAAGCATATTCGCTCGGCTGCCGACGCGTTAGATTACATGAGTGACAGACACGGGCTGCAACACCTCGACATCAAACCCGAAAACTTGTTGATGGTCAGCGGTCACGTCAAGGTTGCCGACTTTGGTCTGATCAAGGACCTTCAAGACGCTTCGCAGTCGTTGATGTCGGGTATGACACCGGCTTATGCGGCTCCCGAATTATTTGACGGGCGACCTGGGCGCCATAGCGATCAGTATTCTTTGGCGATTGTGTATCAGGAAATGTTGACAGGAGTTCGACCTTTCCCAGGCCAAACCCCTGCTCAACTGGCTGCTCAACATATGCATGGCAAGCCGAATTTGCGCCCGTTGCCGCAAAGCGACCAGCCAGTCCTCGCCAAGGCGTTGTCCAAAGACCCCGAGGTCAGATACAAAAGTTGTCTGGACATGGCCGAAGAACTCGGCAACAAAAAAAGAAAGGTTCGCAAGGCGATTCGTCGTACCGCTGAAACGCCCGATGGTGACAAAACACCAACTATTTCACTTGGCAACGAAAGTAGAACCACCAACGCGACGGCTTTGATTTCTGGATCAGGTTTGCCGTTCCAGCACGCCGCACAGCTGAAAGCCCTTGAACCTCCGCAGTGCGATGCGGAGAATGCCAAACTTCAGCCACTATTGATTGTGGGAGTGGGCGAGACTGCAAATAAAATTGTCGCCAAACTGAAATCAAGCCTGAGCCTTCGCCATGGGCCAACCGAAGAAGCACCGGCGATCAGCATGCTCTGCATTGATTCGGACCGCGACTCCATCAATCGGTTTCGGATGAGTCGCGAGGAAGGGGCCTTGCTTTCCGACGAACTGCTGGACGTTCCGCTTCGCAAAGCCGAAGAATATCGCGACAATTCCCGGCAGCATCTCGAATGGCTCAATCGGCGTTGGATTTACAATGTGCCCCGCTCACTACAAACCGAGGGCTTGCGACCGTTAGGCCGGCTTGCGTTCGCAGACCATTTCGAGACCATTTGTGATCGCTTGCAAAATAGCATCAAAGAAATCTCTACGTTGGAGAATCTGGCAAAGACGGCTGATTTCCTCGACATGGATCCGGGGGAAATCTCGCCACGTGTCTTTGTTGTCACTTCGATTAGCGGCGGTCTTGGGAGCGGAATGACGCTCGATCTTGCCTACACCATCAAACTGCTGTTGCACGAAGCCGGAATGCAAACCGATCAAATTGTCGGGCTCTTAATGCATTCGACCTATCAACGGTCCAGAGACCCGGGGCTTTCGGCAGCCAATGCGTTTGCGTTTCTTACCGAGATGAGGCACTTTGTTGAAAACGGATTCCCTGGTGACAACTCAATTGGCTTGCCTGAACTCGAAGAAGGCGCGCCTTTTGACTTTACCTACTTTCAGGACATGGGCAACGATCTGAGTCAATCGGACTATGATGCGGAGCTTGATAAGGTCGCGGAGTACATCTACCTTTCAGCAACCTCACGCTGCTCGGAGTTCTTTGACGCCTGCCGGGCAATGGAAGCTGAGATCGATCATCTGACGTTGCGAACGTTTGGGCTGAGCGTCAGTAATAAAACCGCCAGCGCTAAACTGACCAATGAGGTAGGACTTGGATTGGCTAGACTTTGGACTCAGGGCGATCCCGGCATCGAGTTTGATGCCCATGCCAAGACCCAAGAGCTCTTTGACGCTCTTGAATTGACTCAGGATCAGGCAATTAGTCTGATTAAAAGCTCAGCGCTGTCAGCTCTCGACGGATCACTGGAAGCGATCTTCGATGGAGCCCACGACATTGCCATCGGCCCGGCCCATGAGCGTCGCGAGAATCTTCAAGCCTATCTCGACGGAGCGTTTGGTTGTCCTGATTCCCGCCCAGATTCCGAAGATGCGGATCCCGAGTTGTGTCTGGCAATTAGAGACGCCGCTGGCAGTCTCGGCTTACAAACGGGAGACCAATTGTCTACGGCAATCCTGGCCTTGATCGATGGAAGTGAACTGAAGCTGCACGATGCCAAACTTACCAGCGAAATTTCGTTGTACCAAATCCAGGCCTTGCGGGAACAACTCACTCGTGCCCTCGGCCAGTGTGAAGAATCTACTCAGGAGCAGCTTCTGAAAATACAGAGTTTTGACGGAGAGACCCAAGAACCTGACTTCCTCGATACCACTTTGGCAGAGTATTGCAATTCCAGACTAACCGAATTGGTCATGCGCTTCGTGAAAGTTTACTATCGGGTGATCAGCCAGGCATTGGAATCGGTTCAAAACATGGTTGGCCGCTATGAGTCGCAAATTCGAGTTATTGAAAACGAGTTTAAAGCGGACTTGGAGTTTGACGATCCAAGTGACGAGCCTTCGGTCGACTCGCTGCTTAACGGCAGTATCGCTGACGAGCTTGACCAACATGTCTCTCAAACTGAGTTGCAAATCTACGAATCAATTGCCTCTGACTATGGCGGTTTTCTGGAAATGCTCAACACTCCTTCGCTTTGGACCGAGCGTCTGGCGAAAGAGATTCGCGACTCGATTCAAAAAGTGCTCAGCAACGCGTTTAAAAAAGTCTCGTTGGAATCGGTAATCGTTCAAAACAATATCGGACCTGAACAGCTTATCCGCTGGCTTGGCGAGAAAATCAACGACGCAAAACCACGACTCGATTCTTGCGGTGGGAACTCCAGATTATTGATCGGTTTGCCTCTGTTCTCCAACGAATCAATGATTCCAGAAATGCTTGAAAAGCAGTTTCAGTTAAAGGGAAGTGACCTCAAAGGAACGTCCGGAAATTTTGTTTTTTGCTTTGAGGCCGAGGAAGTCTCCTTTGCCAACGTGGCGTTCCGGCTGCTTGAAGCTCGGCCTGATGCGATCGAATTGGTCAAACGGATTCAAACACGTAAAGACATTTCCTGGACGACTCTCGACGACCTTCTCTAGGATCGCTCTATCCGGCTCTCAACGCTCAACCGTCTCCCAGCGCAGCTTCGGTTTGTTTTCAATTGAAGAATCTTCAATGATCGTTCGAAGCGCCGGGTTCATTCCCCCAGCACATATGCAAAGATCAACGGCGCGACAATCGAAGCGTCCGAATTTATCATGAATCTTGGCGTATCGGCCGAGATCTTGCACCAAGTAATCTTTTCATTGGGCACGGCTCCGGAATAAGATCCGTAGGACGTCGTCGAATCAGAAATCTGAGCGAAATAGCCCCAGAGACGGATGTCTTTCTTGAGATCCTGAATGATTGTTGGAACAGCGCAAATTGCAAAATCGCCAGCAATGCCTCCGGCGATCTGAAAAAAACCAATCGAAGCACTCGCTTCGTTTTCCAAATACCAATTCACCAAATGCTCCATCTGCTCAGTGCCAGACCTGATGGCTTGATGAGAGCTGATCTTCTTTTCAATGACTCTGGCTGAGAAAATGTTGCCCAGAGTCGAATCTTCCCACCCCGGGCTGTAAACAGGAATCCCCTTTTCATAAGCCGCCAACATCCAGGAGTGTTCGGGCGGAATTTGAAAATGCGGTTCCAGAACCCCGCTTTGAAAGAGCTCAAAAAAGACTTCATAGGGAAACATGCCTGCTCCCGAATCGGCCAGTCGCGAGCAGACATTCATGAAATTGTCTTCGATATGACGCATCACCGATTCGGGAATACACGTATCGGTGACTCGATTGAATCCCTCCTCAAGCAGCGCTGTCTCAGCTTCGGGAGACAGATCGCGATAGTTGGAAACAAGACGGTAATCGTCGTGTGCCACGAGATTGAAAATGTCTTCTTCGAGGTTCGCTCCGGTGCAGGAAATTGCGTGGACTTTATCCTCTCGAATCATCTTGGCCAGTGAAATTCCCAGCTCGGCCGTACTCATTGCACCGCCGAGGCTGACCAGCATCTTGCCACCGGCGGCAAGATGTTGCTTGTAGCCTTTTGCGGCCTCGAGTGTTTCTCGGGCGTTAAAGTGCAGAAAGTTCTGCTCCATAAACGCAGAAATCGTTGATTCAGCCATCTACCTTCCAGAACAAAATGAGGCAAAAAAGAAACATTGAGTTGCTTGTTTTCTACAGGGAGCGAAAACACAACGTCAAAAAACCGGTCAAAGTCTGGGGATTCTACAAAAACCTTAGGGTTTCAACAACTTATTGGAATTGGGCACATTTGGAACTCAATTTGCTTTTGAAGTCGGTATCGAATCAACTTGCAATTCACCGACACCTTAAAAGTAAAAACAATGCACGCCAAACAACTAGCCGAATTGGGAAGCTGGGTCGCCACCAACGCAGGAGCTCTAATCTACGGTGAAACCGACCAGTCGATGCTCTCCGCCACAAACTATTGGACCGCATCGAGAGTCCGGCTAAACCGATGGGGCACGGCGCTCAAAATGTTTGAAGAAGATTTTGACGAGCCTGGCGCTGGACACGATCCCTGGCCAGCGCTTTCGATTGTCGTACAGGAAATCTTGATGTCCGAAATGCTGACTCGCATCTGGGCTGCGGTCGTTTCGACCCACGACTGGTATCGAAAATCAGACGAGATGCACGGACTGGCACATTCAATCCACATCGGACATATCGAAGCCAAAAATCGTGCTTTCCGAGTGATGCTCAAAGGTAAACAGCTGAATGAAGAATCGTTCGATCAAAAAAATGCTTTGAGGCGACGGCTTGAGCGTTGGACAGACCTCTTTCTGGGGCAGCTTCCCAGTGCATCAGTCTCGGCCAAATTCGCGTTTGATCCCATGCGTGTTGTTGACTTCAATGAAGAACAAGTCGGAACACTTGGCGCAGAGCAATCGATTCGTCAGAAAGTACTAACCGCTTCTTTCACGACCGACTTGCTTCGAGATGTCACCGAATTCGCGGCTAACCCAGACCTTAATCGGAAGATCGCTGCGGGAATTCTAAGCTGCTTTCCCTCAGACCGCTTCGATTCCTTTGGACTGCCCAAATCAGTTCGCTCGATCTGGGTTGAGAAGTCACAGTTCGACACGCAGATGCTGGTCGATCGGCTGGTTGATTTTGAAAACAAAGCCGAGACTTCCGGCATCAAGAGCGGTCCTCACATCTGGAGCCGAAACTAGCGGTTGTCTAGAAGTGGTTTCAGAACTATACGTCCAACATTTTTCGTAGTGGACGAAAAACATTATTTCGATTTGGCTTTTCGTCTCAGAGGCGTAAAGACATGCTGAGCCATGTACGCGGCTTCGGCAACAAATTGATCGATTCGGTTGCGAAAAATTGCGAAGGCCCCGATCGCGGGAATCGCTACGATCAAACCTCCGACTGTCGTCACCAGAGCCTGATAAATCCCCTCGGCTAATTGCGGAGCACTGGCCGTGCCCTGGGTCGAGGCGACGCTTTGAAACGCCACGATCATCCCGATCACTGTCCCCAACAGCCCAACCATCGGAGCGATGTTGCCGATCACCGACAGGTATTCGATCTTGCGGAAAAGCCGAGCCGACTGCTCCGCCAAAGCATCTTCGATCGACTTCTCGACCGCGTTCCAACCAAAATCCAGCTCCGAAATTCCGTGCATCAGTACAAAGGAGAGAAAACTGGGATTAGAGTTGCAAGCCTCCTGTGCCGCTTTGACGTTACCGCTGAGCAAACACTGCCGGACTTGTTCACTTAGCCCTTCGGGCATCAAGTCTTTGCGGCGAATCGTCATTAGATGATCGAAGATCAGGTATGCCGCAGTAAACGAAAGCAAAAGCAAAATCAGAATCATGATGGATCCAACAATTCCACCCGAAAACAGAATCGACAGGAAACCGCTGGGTGCTTCGGACGCAGCAGGTTCTTGAGCTTCCGCGACCGTGAGACATTGGAGCACAAAGAAAATTGACAAACCGGCCATCCAGGCGTTGCAATTTCGAATTATTGAAAGACGTCGTGTCATGCTGATTCCGTAAAGCCTGTTTGCGTCGGCGATGGGTTAGTTAGATTGAACCGGTCGAAAACCAGCCGAGTCCCTGGCTTGTTGGGCCCAGATTGTTTCGGGGTAACTGGTTACAAGTTCACTCAAGATCGCTTTGGATTGTTTCGCTTGCCCCTTATTGTGCAACAAACCGGCACTGCGGTACAACGCCGCCGCGCCCAAAGAACGCTGTTGGGGATAAAGAATTGGAATTCGCATCAAATTAATCAGTGCCGAATCAGTTTTTTCGCACTTTGACTGGGCGTCTGCCAACACGTACAACGGTCCAGCGCGAAATTTGCGCGGCATCTTTTCCACTAAACCTTCCCACACCTCGGTCTGTTTGGGGCTCACATTGGTCCGGGTTCGCCAGAGCTGAGCGATCGCCAGAGTACGTATCCGCGGATCGATGTCCTGACTCAGCTCCTCAAGTTTCTTGATTGCCACGCTTCGCTTGGCTCCTGACAACAGCCAACTGGCTCCGATCAACTGACCAACGGGCTGGCGCATTTCGATCCATTTCTCAGCTTGTTGAGCCAGCGCGGTTCCAGATTCGGCCCAGGGCAGGGGGGCCAGATGAAAAAACCGTGTTTGAGGATCAGCCGCGACGATTTCCAGAAATTGCTTTACCGCATCAGCAGGCCGATCGACCGCCAAATACGATTTCACCAAGTGCGATCTGATGATCCGACGAGCCCATGGTCGACTTTCCTTTTGCATCGCATAACCAAACTGCTCAATCGCAAGTTTCACTCGCCCTTCTCGAAGTTCGTTCAAGCCGTTTCGATAGGAATCCTCCCAAACCGTTTGGACTTCCACGATGTGGTTGTTGTCAATTTCCCGTTCTCGACCGGTCGACTCGATCGTCAATGTTCCACCGCGCCAATCAATAATCTTACCTTTTCGCTTGACCGTCTTTTCTGCTTCTGGCTTGCGAGTGATAACCGTGTCGATTGTCTCCTGAGCCAAAGACAACCCGCCTGATGCAATAAGCACCAAGCAAGCAAGCACAGCGACAAACAGATTAGTGGGTGAAGACATTTTCAAGACATTCTTAAATTGGCTAGAAGATGTTGCAAAACTATCGAGTCGATATTCTTTGTAGTGGACGAGGTCACAAGTCCTTCCAATGGATCAGGGACTCGTAACCTCGTCCACTACCCAAAACCACGCCCGCCGTGGCTTGCATTCTAGGCCTCTCGCTTCAATTGAGTTAGAGCTTTCTGCCAGCAGCCTCCGACTGTGTAATTTACCTGCGTTTAGGCCCCCGTGACACGTTAGGTCAAAAATCGTGCGCCAGCTTAAATTGGAGAACCCAGACATCCAATCTGCCAGTTTTTTATTACTCAATTTGATCTGCACGCCAGCAAAAACCCAGTGTGGATATTTTTTTTGAACTTCTTTTTCTCCAGTGACCAACTGTGTCACTGGCTCGCCCAATAGTACTTGCAGACCAAGTCACTTGAGAAAAGGAAACCAAAAATGATCAAGCCACTTACTTGTCCACAGCTTTCCAGCACCAAACAACGCACCGGTCTGCAAAGCATTGGGGATCTTATCCCTCGACTGATTCGCCAATACGAACTGCAAGCCGAATTGATGAAACGGCGAGCCGAGCAGGCTTGCCCCACAGTCGCGTCCGCACCAGCAACTTGCGCAACACAATCAACCTTCGGCTGGGACGACTAGCCGTTGGAGCGTTACCAGCTTTAGGCCAAGGAGGGCCACTTTTTAAACTCTTCAGTTAGAAACTCCTGAGTTCATCACAAACTCCCGAGTTTATCACTGATACTCCTGAATTTACCGCTCCAGAAATTCGACCAAGCCTTGATTGAACTCGACATGGTTCTCCAACGGCGCCATATGCCCCGCGTCAGCGATTTCCAAAAACACAGATCCGGGAACCAAGTCCGCGTTGGCACGCATCTCCCTTGGAGTCGTGATCCCATCAAACTGGCCCACTACAAATAACGTCGGAATCTCAATTTCTGAAATCCATGTCGTCGCGTCAGGCCGCTCTGCCATCGCCAACTGGCCCGCTGCAATCGACGCAGGCGATGTTTGACAAATTACCTGATGGACCTCTTCAACAATTGATTGCTTCGATTCTGAATCCGGCTGGTGAAACAGCTTTTGCACCATCGAGTTGGCAACCGTTTCGGCTCCGGATTGCCTGACGCTGCGAGCGGCAATGTCCCGTGCTCGGCGCATCTCATCGGTATCACAGGCCGCTCGGGTATCACAAGCGATCAAGTGAGATAGCCGCTGGCGATGATGCTTCCAAAATTGCCATCCAACGTAGCCGCCCATCGACAGACCACAATACGCGACCTGCCCGGTAACCCCCATGTTGTCGAGCATCAACGCAAGCCCGTCAGCCAAACCAGACAACGACATCGCTTCGCCTGCAGGAGACGAACCAAAGCCCGGTAGATCGGGAGCGATAACACGAAAACGGTCCGAGAGCGCTTCGATTTGATACTTCCACATCCGATGGCTCAGCGGAAAACCATGCACCAAAAGGACCACCGGTCCACTACCAATGTCGATGGCATTGACGAACGACTCACCAACAGGAATTTGATTTAGTTTCATACTCGATTCCGTCAATCGCGATTGCTTCGCTGTCCAAACCAATGATTGTCTACGATCCGAACTGAAATAAAATCTTCCAAACCCAGTGAACTAGCATCACGGCCGCTATTGCCATTGGGGCCATATATGCCCAGCGAGTCTCCAACGGGAGGTGCCGATTTTTGAGTCGCCAAATTTGAATTATGTGCCACGGAATTTGGACGGCAACAAACAGGTAAACAATAAAGCTGACGGGGTTGAAATTCCACGCACGAGTTAGCTGCCCCGAACTGATGGAAATAAAAGCTCGAGTCATGCCACAGCCGGGACAATCGATTCCAAAAAGTCGCTTGGCGGCGCAGGTTTCGGGCATCGCGGCTTGAATACCTGGAAGAAAGACCGCCTTTTCACCTTCGCTTTTCATCAAGAACGAGAGCAACAGGACAACCGCCGCCATTGAGAAAAAAAGCCAATGCAAGATCAGCTCACTACGAACGAATGCGGGATTCAACTCCGGCCGATCTGCGGCGCCACCTTCGCCGGCGAAACCTGAAGAGCACGTCGTAGCAGTTGTTGGATGGATGATTGGATCGGTAACCATTAAACAAAGCCTAGCTTCGTTTCCAAATTTTTCTACCGGAAATCCGCCTTTAGTCGCCGAACACAAAATCGCTAGACACAAAACAAGGGAACTAATCTCGCCAAAACCTTGGTGCCAGGAGAACTAAAATCGGGAAAATCTCCAATCTTCCCAGCATCATCAGCCAGATGAACATCGACTTGGAAAGAAAACTGAAATTTGAATAGTTCTCCGTTGCGCCAACGACCCCCAAACCGGGCCCAATGTTATTGAGCGTGGCGGCCACTGCGCTGGCCGAATCGATCAACTTGTTACTGGGATCTGCGCCCCAAGTCAGATTGGGCTCGATCATCATTACAAACAAAAACCCAAACACGAACAACAACGCGATCAAGCCAAAATAGACCAGGATCAAATGGCGAAGCGTCTGGTCTTCTGCCGTTTTGCCTGCGATCTTGAGCAACTGAACCTGCTTGGGCTGATAAGCGTGTGTGATCTCCATCCCGAGAATCTTAACGAACAAAATGTGACGAATCACTTTCATCCCACCACCGGTGCTTCCAGCGCAACCACCGATGAACATCAACATCAACAGCACTGCCCGACTGAAGTCGTTCCACTGATCAAAGTTAGCGGTACCATAACCGGTCGTCGTGACAATCGAAACGACTTGAAACAAGCCGTTACGAAAACTCTCTTCGATTGTTGAAAAATCAGCATCGCCATGGCTGACCCCGAACAAAATGATTGCCAAGGTAACAATCCCAATCACCCAGACATAGATCCGAAACTCAAGGTCTTTCAGTAGTGCCAACGGGTTGCCGGCAATCACAAAATACAAAAGCGTAAAATTGGCGCCCGCCAAAACCATAAACAGAATCACAACGTATTCGATCGCGCGACCGTTTTGTCCACCCTCAACAAAATGCCCAAGACTGGAGTTGTAAGTGCTAAAGCCACCGGTCGCCATCGTCCCAAATGCGTGGCAGATGGAATCGAAAATAGACATCCCGAGAAACATCAAGATCACCGCCAGCACGAAATTGAGCCCAACGTACATCGCCGCAAACAGCCAAGCCGTATGTTGCATCCGCGCGTTGGAATTATCCTGCGTCGGGCCGGGCATCTCGGCTCGCATCAGGGCTTTACCAGCCGAACCTTGCCCCAACAGCACGACAAACAAAACAATGATTCCCAAGCCACCGAGAAAATGAGTACTGGAACGCCAGAACAGAATGCAATGCGGAACCAGAAACGGATCTTCCAAATCACAAATTACCGTTGCCCCAGTCGTGCTAAATCCAGACTGCGACTCAAACATCGAGTCAATCAAACCCATCTTCACAAAATTCAACCGAAAGTTCGACGATCGGTCGGCAGGTGCATGAAGGTCTTCTCCAGGTTGTGAAAGTCGTTTAGCCCACGGAGCCCGCTGATTCAAGTCACTAAATACATCGCGGGCGTCACTGAGCCCCGTCTGTTCAATCAACTGCCGTGGCGACAACCCTCTGGCATCGGAGCTGGCTATCACTTTCAAGACCGCCATTTCACGATCGCTTACTGGTTCAGCTGTCTCCCAACTTTTCCAGATCTTTAACCGGGAAGCGGAAACAAAAATCGTATCGGCCTCTTCAAAAACCCGAATCGACGGTCCGCGACAGGTACCGCTGAGCATGTAGGGCAGGGCACCCAACAGCGTTGCCAGCACCCAACTGAGCCCAACAACCGCCATCGCTTCTTTGCGATAGATCTTTTTATCAGCTTCTCGGCCATACCAATACATCGAACCGCCAACCACCCAACAGATAATCGCACTATGGATCAGCCCCCAAACTCCTTTGGTCTCGGCGCGATCAATGACGATGCCTGGACGCACATCGGTATGAACGCCAATTCCGGGATCGGCCCAGACGAGGCTGAACAGCATGAAGCCACCGATCAGCAGCGAGAGGATGCCCAGCAATTTGGAGAGAAGACGAAAGTTCATTGTGCGTTGGGTTAGCGGCTAGTTCAGGAGTTCGCCAGTCGCTTCTTCAGACTGATGTTTGCGTACCATTCGATTGATCGTCCATTTGGCTCCAACCAATAACGCCAACGGAAAAGCAATCATATAAATCAACGTCATCGATTTCTTGCCCGGAGGATCTGAAATCGCCATCTGTAGGTAATAGATAAAAAGCAGCACCGCAACGAACGTCGCGTGACCAAAATGAGAAAAGGGCGCTGTCTTGATGACGTAAAAACCAATTACCAAATTGGCCAGAATCGAAGCGGCAACGACAATCCAAAACATCAAGGAAGGGATCGCTTCTTCAGGATTGGTGTCCATCACCGCCTTGAGCGCTTCGGGCCCCGCATCAAAGTGCTGAGCGAATTGAGGAAAAAAGTTTAACCCAATTCCAAACGTACAAACGATCAGCGCAACGACCGACAACACAAATGCGGAGGCAACCGTGAGAAAGCTCCGAAGCATCATTCCCGGTGGCAGTGGGTCTTGAGACATGCGAGATCCAATAAACTTTGAAAGCTCGTATTCTATTGAGTCCCGACAGACACGCCAATGAAGTAATCGACCCAAACGAAAAGAAAACAACGAGCCGTTGCTTGCCTTCCACGGAAAAATTCGGCAACGGCAAACTACAACGCTCTTCCAACCTACTTCGAAATGGTTCCCGACGGTGCCGTCGCGACATTGGTCGGTGGCAATGTTTTCCGCTCAAAAATAATCATCGCGTCGCAATCTTGCAGTTGATGTCCAACCGGTACCTTGACCGCCATTTGATTCCGATCGCCAGAGAACTGAAAGAACATTTTATCAGTTGAGATCGCGCCATTAGACCGTTTCTCCTGAGTCTGGACGAGCAAACCGTTGGGGTTTGACTCCAGAACCTGCCAAGTCGCCCGCGATCCGTCCCGCAGCAACTTACCTTGAGCTGAGAGCACCTCAACTTCGTTTTCGACCGTGCCGTCTTCATGAAATTCCATCGCCATCGCCATCGAGAGGAAGCTCTTGGCTATAACAGCGGCAGTCGCCTGAGATTCCGCATTGAGCTGGGAGACTTTGTTCTTGAACTTTTCCTGATCCAATACCGCTTTGCCCAGCCAAGCCCCAGTCAGACTGCGAGCAGTCAGTTCGGTCGGTACACCGGTGAACTTACTCGAACCCTGAGCAGACGACGCACCTGAATCTGACGCAGCGCTTACACCTGAGTCCGCCGTCTTGCTACATCCTGCAGCGACAACCATCAAACAAATCGAAAAAACCAAAACCAGTTTCTTAACCCAAGCCAAACTCTTCATCTGATCATTGCCCATTGAACTTTGAAAACTTCAATTTCATCTTTAGCCCTGCCATGTTTGGCGGAACCAGTCTGATAGTGTTTTCATCGACAAAAGCGATCTCATGCTCCGATGTTTGCGAATTAATTTCACAGGAAATCGTCATCAAACGTGATGGCTTATCAAATGAAATCATTTTCCAGGTTCCTGTTTTCTCTTGATCGACTTCACCCATTCTGGTGCGAGTATTCAATACGCCATTTCGTTTAAACGTAATCGTCATTCGCTCTGAGACCTCAGTTTGCCCCGGCAATTCATTGCTAAGCTGGTCCTGAGCGATGCGTTTCATCACTGCCTCGGGAGTCGAGATCCCCCATCTTCCAACCAACTGGTTACGATTTGCGTCGCGACAACCCAAGAGCAAGCAAGCGAAAACTGCTGTCATTATGAATGCGATCAGGTTTGGGTTGGTTTGGTTCAGAGTAAGCCGAAGCATGTTGTTCTTTCTATTTCATCAGAGCGTCATCAGTGAGCCATGTTGAGCCGAGCATGACATGCTCAAACTACGCGCCGGCACGGCATCAGAAAACTTCTCTGCGTTTTAAACCCCACTGTAGTGGAGTGACAGCAGAAAACGAGAATTTGGTAATCTGTCCCAATTGTAAGGATTTGTTTGATCACGAAAGCCTTACCGAACCGAAAAGGGTAGTACGTGTGATTTTGCACGGCAAATATTTATGAGTGAGTTGAACAATGCGTAACTTCTTCATGTTGGCCTGTGTTGTGGTTTGCCTGGTATCAGTAGGCTGCTGTGGACCGTTGGGCTGCGGGCCCGGATGTGGTGTCCCAGTGGGCTGCAACGACTGCGATGGACTTAGCACAATGTACAGCTCAGGTTATGGTGGCGTAGGTGCTTGCGGATGTGGCGTAGGTGCTTGCGGATGCGTAGGTCCTGTCTGCGGAGCTCGTGGAGTTCGCCGAGCCTGCGGTGGGCCGGGAATTGCCAGAGCCTCGGCTGATCGAATCCAATCTCTAAAACGTACGCTCGTCTGCGGAAGCGGTTGTGGCGAAACGTATCTCGGCGAGTGGATCAGCACTCCACCTGACGCTTCCGACCCATGCTGTGGTGATCAGTTTGTCGGCGGTGCAACCAAGTGTCGCCCATTCTGTTGGCAGCGTGGAACGATTGCTCGCAATCTTTATGGAGGAAGATATTACAACAGCTACCGTGCAGCCGCGTCATGCGGATGTGGTGTTGCGAGTTGTGGATGTGGTGTTGCGAGTTGTGGGTACGAAGGCGAGATCGTCGGCGAAAGTTACATCAGTGACAGCTACATCGAGACTCCATCTTACAGTCACGGCGGGGCTAGTTGCGCGACGTGTAATGCCGACAACACAGCCGGTGGAACCAGAATTGCCAAAGTTGCAAAATCACAGTCGCGGCCCAAGAAGGTCACCCATGCTAAAGCTCAACAGGACAAGCGACTTTATCGTTAGAGTGCCTTTCAAATACCTCAGTTCATTTCCAAAAGTTAATCACAACTGGAAACTCAACGCGCCAGCAGGGCAACCCTTGCTGGCGCTTTCGCGCGCAGTGGGCGAGCTGGATTGAGCAGTATGGGATTGGCTGGAAGACTTTGGGATGGCGACCGTTGGAAATAAGGACGATGGCTCGATTCAGCAGTGTCGGTCGCTACCTACGTAACCCCAAGCAAACAACTGAGCACGCTTAGCCTGGTCGGATGGCAAAACCAGGGAAGGCTACATTCTTATTCGGCTTGATGAGACGTGCCGCGTTTGATACTAACCGTTCTGCTTAGCTTGGCATTGGCAAGCTCGGCAACGTCGATAGTCGTTAATGTCAGCGGAGAATTGCCATGCGAAATTGGGTGATTTTTGTTTTACTTTTTGCGTTAGTCGCAAACTGCGGTTGCGCAGGGTTCGAACAGTATCGAGAAAAGCAGAATGCCAAACGTGAACGGCGGTCAATCGCGGAGGATTCCTTCGCCGAGATCAACAATCTTTGGAAGCAAGGGTACGGATTTAACAACCCTAATGTTGATCGCATAAAGAAAGGCCTTGCCCCACAGAATTTCGACGGCAGTCTAGAAAATAGCGAGAAGAAAAGTTACTTTGACGAGTTGTCTAGTGACTTCATGAGCTACGCCGTTAAAACCGCAATCTTCTGGCCCTTTGAGAAAATTGCCAAGCTGCATGACGATCGGCAGGCAAAACGCCGCTAATCGAATCGTCGTTGTAAAATGGGTATCGCGTTGACACGAACTTTCGCAGGACAGTTTAACTACAACTCCGCACCTCCACTAACCAGGTGGCCACTGCAACTGTCGGCCAGCGAGAATGTGCAAGTGCAAGTGGTCGACTGACTGTCCTCCGTTAGGTCCGCAATTGGCAACCAGTCTGTAGCCTTCCTTATCAATGCCCAGCTCCCGGGCCACTTTGGCGGCCGTGATCATCAGATGCCCCGCCAGTTCTTGATCCTCCTGCTGCAAACCGTCGAGGTTGACGACTTCCTTTTTGGGAATCAACAAAACATGGACCGGAGCCTGCGGCGAGACGTCGTGAAAGGCAAGACAGAGATCGTCCTGGTAAATTATCTTCGCTGGAATTTCTCCATCGATGATTTTCTTAAAAATTGTTTTCTCTTGACTCATACTCAAACCGTTGATTTTAGGCGTAGGTTGATGAAATTAATAAAAGCAAATTTAAACACTGGTGTTTCCCAGCGGAATCGCTTGGTCAGCGATCAAGATCACAATCCCACTGCGAACCGGCAGAAGCAACGATCGATCGTGGTTCACAAATCCGCTTTCAATAGGAACTTCGACGACCTGGCCGAGCTGGTTGAGCAACTTCCTGCTCTCGATTTGCTTGTTGAGTTCCAAGACGACTTGCTCACTGGCAACCGAAAGATCCGATTTTGTCACTGGACAGCGAATCATTTGAACCAGGTTGGAGGAGATTTCGAGATTTTTAGCGTCAGTCATAGGGTCGCGCTCAGGTATTAGCGGCTCAAATTTCTGGTTATCAAAACCGACTTTTTGAGCCAAGTCGGTCACCAAGACTCGACAATGATAGCATTTGGGGCGATCGCTGCTCAACAAGCCAACAATCCGTATTGTTGGAATGATCGACTTGGATTATCTAAGAGCAAGCCAAGATGGCAGTTTCTTACGTTGTACTGAAGGAGTCAGTCAAATGTCACAGACTTTTATACTCAATAGTTTCAGATTTTTCACAGGATTGCTGGCCTCAGCAACTGTCTTGGCTTTCAGTTTAGACGCACAAGAAACGCATGCTCAAGCGCTGCTTTCTTCTCCTTCTGCTTCAGCCGGAACACTCCCAAAAGGGCAGCCCTTTTTATCGTTGCTTGACGATGTAACCGATGTAACGGTCGAGAATCAGTCAAGCTCCATCGGCTACTTCTCCAAAGTGGCGCAGTGCCAGTTAAATGCACCGATTCCCCAGGAGCCAGAGTTGATCGAAGAAGCTCCTCCAGAATCTTTCGACTGGGCAAACCTCTTGATGTACCCTTGCATCGACGAAAATTGTGCCGGTAATTCTTCGCTTACCTTTACCAACAGCCCGCCCAGCCACAGTATCAAAAGCTGCAACTCCTCGTGCATCGCTCAAGCAGAAAAAGAAAACTCGGAAGCCTTTTGCGATCAGATTGCCAAGTTCTTGATGACGACGCTTCAAAGTAGTCAAGCAAGCGTGGAAGCGAAAAGCAAGGCAGTAAAATCTGCCATGGACATGGTAGAAGAGAAAACGATGGCCGACGCAGCCTTGCAGATTTCGGAGCTCAAAGCTGCACACCAGCAAGAGATCAACCAGTTGCAAAAACAACTTTTGTCGGCCAAAAACCAAAACGAAACAATTGCTCAACTCATGTCCTGGCTGCGTCCAATCTACTCCAACCAAGGCCGCAACTATCGTCAACTGCAGCGGCCATCAACCTGGCAAGACGAGCTGTCGGAATACGATTATTCCAATCAAGAAAGACCAGTTTTAAAAGACACCAATCCAATCACCAACCGTAGATTGCTTCCAAGCAGCGCTCAGATGGCGAGCAAACTCATGGAGAACCAACGTCAAGCTGAGATCGCAAGACTAAAAAGGGAGCTTGAGATCATCGACGCACAGCTTTCAAGGCTTGTTGCAAAACCATTCCAACGTGCACCTCACCTTGAGCCAGTTTATGTTCCCAGTCAGCAACTGGTTCCAATCCGCGATTTGCCTCCGCGTCACACGCGTCTGGAAAACCAGGAGCCTTCTTCGAAGCGATATCGTTAAATCCAGGTGACTTAACCGCGGTCGACACTATTCAGAAAAGGGTGACTTACATACATACCGCGCCTGACGCTCCGAAGCTGTGATTTTTTTGGAAACATAGTCCAACAATACCAGCCGTTTTGGCGCGAACATCGTACACAATCATCGAGCAGCAGAGTCGACTTTCAAGTCATCAACGTTGACGGGCATGCTTGCAGCGGCCATCCAGTCGACTTGGTCGTCAAACTCTTCGCCTTCATGGCGCAACCGAGTTAGGACGGGAGCCAAGGCACGACTTGCGATTTGAGCCCGATTGGAGTCAATGCTGGGATCATTGTCGAAGCTACGGCAATCATTGAGCACCACTCCTGCCAACGGAAGACCATCTCGAAAACAAGCCGCCGCGATTAAGGTGCTCAATGACTGATGAATTACTCCGATGATATTGGGAACAACGACCAGCGTAGGGTAGCCAAAGTCATACGCCAAATCGGCGAAATACTCGTCGTCACTGATTGGCGACATCAACCCGCCGGCTCCTTCGATAATGATTACATCGCACTCATCGGCCCAAGGCTCAATCCCGAGCCGAAGCGACTCCGCATCCAACTCCTTTCCTTCACAGCGCGCCGCCAAATGCGGAGCCAAGGGAGCTTGATAACGATGGGGACAAACCGCGTCCAGACTCAGCGGACGCCCTGCGGCTTCCCATAGTGCAACGGCATCTTCGGAAACCAACTGCCGACCGTCTGAGATACAGTCACTGGCAACCGGCTTGTAGACGCCGACGCGATGCCCAGCAGCGACGAGCTCTTTTACGATCAAAGTCGCGACGTACGTTTTTCCGATTTCAGTATCAGTGCCGGTAATAAACAGGCCGTGGGGTGGTTTCTTTAACATGCGGTAAGACTAACATTGATTTATTGGACGTCCAGTGGTTGTTCAAAATCCCCGCCATTGCCCAGCATTGGGTTTCAATTTGGATTGCTGTCCCACGCAAAAATCGTCTTGTTGTGGGGAATATTTATACATCGGAGAAGCGTTTAGGCTTGTCCAGCCCAACGTTGGTAGAAACGTGTCAAAGCAATGAATACGCCCCAAACAACCTCGACACCTTCGCCTGGTCCGATCAAGGTCGCGGCGATTCAGCTGTCCTGTTCTACCGATGTGGCCCAAAACATTGATCGCACCATCGACCAGATCGCCAGCGCGGCCCAAGCCGGTGCCAATCTGATCTGCCTTCAGGAGCTTTTTTCCAGCCGGTATTTTTGCCAATCCGAAGACCACGACCAATTCGCACTGGCCGAATCGATCCCGGGCCCGACAACCGAGCGCCTCTGCGAAGTCGCAAAGGCCAACAAGGTTGTAATCGTGGCAGGCCTGTTCGAACGACGAACTGCCGGCCTGTTTCACAACTCGGCTGTCGTGATCGAGTCCGATGGCACGGTCGTCGGAACTTATCGCAAGATGCACATTCCTGATGATCCATTCTTTTATGAGAAGTTCTATTTCACACCGGGTGATCTGGGCTTTCAGAGCTTCACGACTTCGGTCGGTAACGTCGGCGTCTGCATCTGTTGGGACCAGTGGTTCCCTGAATCTGCGAGACTTACTGCCCTGGCAGGTGCCCAAATTCTGGTTTACCCGACGGCGATCGGCTGGCAAGCAGCCGAGAAATCTGAGTTTGGTGCCAGTCAGCTTAATGCGTGGCAAACAATGATGCGTTCTCACGCAATCGCTAACGGAGTATTTCTGGTTGCGCCCAATCGTGTCGGCGTTGAAGACAATATCGAGTTCTGGGGTTCTTCATTTATCTGCGACCCCTACGGTGAGATGCTCGCCGTCGGTGCCAGCGATCAAACGGAAACTTTAATCAGCTCGTGCGATCTATCCCTGATCGAAACGGCGCGAACTCATTGGCCGTTTTTTCGCGACCGGCGGATTGATGCTTATGAGGGATTGCTCAAACGCTGGAACGAGACTTAGAGCCGATCCCATAGCTAACGATCCCATACATAACTAACAAAGTCGCTTTGGCTGCGAAGCTGTCATTTTTTCAAATGTTTGGGACCATAAATAAATGGTAACCCGACGCTTCAGCGAGGGCGAAGCAGCAACCCACTCCGCCCTCGCTGACGCGTCGGGTTACCAATAACTCAATAACTCAATAACTCAATAACTCAATAACTCAATAACTCAATAACTTCCAATTCTCTATCCGAAGCGTGAGCGAAGGCAGACTCCTCTATTCCTCTAGCTCTTCTTAAACTGAGCCCGAAAGACATCGTGCTCATATTTTCTCATTCGTCGCTCGAAATGCGTGCGATAATCCATATCGTGCTCGGCTGGCGTGGCTTCAACATGAATCGGTGAAGACAAATTGGAATGCTCAGCCAGTTTCTCGACGGTCTCTTCAAAATACTGTTCCACGTCGGTCCAGAAATGAAAGACTCCACCGGGAACCAGGACACGTTCAAGGTCAGCGATAAATTCAGGTCGGATCACCCGACGGCGGCGATGACGCTCTTTCCACCACGGGTCGGGAAAGTACACATGCACCGCCACAGCACATTGATCGGGCAATAGCTCGCGAAAAAACTTCAGCCCGTCACCACGCAACATGTACGCGTTGTTGCGTTCAAACTTGGCTAAACGATACGCGGCAAATTTACAGTACTTCTTGGCGATCTCATTACCGAGATAATTTCGCTCAGGGTGCTTGCCCGATTCGTTGAGCATGAACAATCCCTTGCCACTACCGATTTCAATTTCCAAATCAGAGCTTTGAGCGAACAAAGACTGTGGACAAAACGGCGCTTGCAAATCGTCGACTTCACAAATGTGATTGCTAAAGTCAATCGTGGGGTCCAGTTTTGGAAGCGTTCGGCGACCCATCTTAAAGAGTACCTTGTAAACGTGTTGGCGAAAAAAAAGAAACGGCAAAAGCCGTTTCTGATATCAATATCCTAAAGTGGTGCAAAACCTGAGCAGGCCGACGCATCATTCCTAATCGTCACGCATGTTACGGAGTTTTGATTTTTTTGTTTTTGGCTTTTCGGCCACGGTTATTCGCCGGTCGTTTACCGTGATTTGCTTTTTTGACTTTGTGACTAGGCTTGGCCATTTTTCTATCCTCGGTTGAACGCTAAAAATTCTCGTTTGGGTGGATGCTCGAAGCGGCAAGTCCATCCGGCCCATATCGCTAGATTTGAGCAGGTTAACAGGCTACCAAGCTTATCGGCAAATCGTAAGGTCTAACGTGCAATTATTTGCTGCTAGTTAAACGGCTTTGCCCCATTAACCCTTGTTAGTGAGAGCAACCAAATCCTTGAGGATTTCGGTCGCTTGCCCGTTATCGATGGCTTTGTAGCACCGCTCGGCACCGCTTTCCATGCCATCGCACAAGCCCGATACCCACAGCGCAGCAGCTGCGTTGGCCACAACGACATCTCGAGCCGGCCCTGACTGCCCAGCCAGAACACGTTGAATCTTCTCTGCACTTTCAGCCGGATCAGTGGCGCTGATCAAGTTGATGTTCCCACGTTCGATCCCAAAATCCTCCGGAGCCAAAGTTCTCTCGGTCACATACTTGCCTTGGACCTCCGAAACATCGGTAAGGTCAGAGACCGAAATCTCTCCAAGACCGTCGCGCGAGTGGACGACGATCGACCGCTTCGTCCCAAGCAATGAAAGCGCTTTAGCAATCTTGACTCTGGTTTCTGCTCTTCCGGCACCGAGTACCTGAAACGGAGCACCGGCGGGATTACAGAGCGGCCCCAGCAAATTGAAGATCGTCGGATGGGACAACTTCTTTCTGACTTTCATGACGTGCTTGACCGACGGATGGAACAGCGGTGCAAAGCAAAAACAAAGTCCAAGTTGATCCAGACACTTTTCCACCGTCTCGATCTTACACTCGATGTTGACCCCCAACTGTTTTAACACATCGGCCGAACCTGTCTTGCTAGTCGATTTTCGGTTTCCATGTTTCGCAACCGACGCGCCTGCAGCAGCTGCCACCAGCGCGGCCGCAGTACTGATGTTGAAAGTGCTGGAGTTGCCACCGCCCGTGCCACAGGTATCGACAACTTTGGGTCGCCGAGTATCGATCGGATTCATGTGCCGACGCATCGCACTGGCGGCACCGGCCAGCTCCTCGACTGTCTCGCCTTTTTCATGAAGCGCAACCAACAACGCTTCGATCTCCTTGCTGGAACAATCGCCGCGCATGATTGAATCAATCACTTGAGTCATCTGTTCTTGCTCAAGCGATTTGCCACTCTTAACAAGTTGGGTCGACTCGGCAATCAATGTTTGGGCTCCTGGCTATGGTCTTGGCTAAATATTTACTGATTTACGCAACTGGAAGAAATTGTTGTTTTGTTGTTGAAGCGCTTTGTTTTAAAAAGTACTAGCCGTTTTGACCGAATAAAAACCTGACTTCGTCTTTTAGCATGGTGGGCTACAATTCTACCAAAGCTTGAATGAGCGTTGCTGACCAACCTCAAATTTCAACGTGTCAATTCTATCAGCGGAATTTAGCTTGCGCAGTCAGGATAGGGATTTTTCTCTTGTTTGAGATGTTTGAGCCATCTAAAATTCGACCTCAGCTGAGCTTTGGCTGGACTTAGAACTCGAAGAACTCGATCGAAGCTTCAACAATAGCCCGTTTTATTCAACTCAACGCCTTGGAGCAGGGATGCCGCGAAAAGTCATAATCGACTGTGATATGGGAACCGACGATGCCGTCGCGCTATGCATGACCCTGTTTGAGCCACGTCTAGACGTGCTGGCGGTCACTGCGGTTGAGGGTTGTGTTGCAGCTGATCAGGCCAATAACAATTTGCAGGCGATCGTAGCAGAGCTTGACCCCGAGCGCTATCCGCGACTGGGGATGGCAATAAGCACTGAAGATGCTCCCGCGGTCGACACTCGATTTCTTTTCGGCGAAGACGGGCTGGGAAACGCTGGATTCGAAGCTTCCGGCCGGCAACGCTCGCTGCCCGCTGAAAAACTTATCATCGATGTAGTCCGTGCTCACCCGGAGCAGGTCACCATTCTTTGCCTGGGACCGTTGACCAATATCGCAAGAGCGTTTCGACGTGATCCGATGCTGCCTTCAATGATTGACCAAATCGTCATTATGGGAGGAAGCTTGGACGCAATCGGGAACATTACGCCGTGCGCGGAATTCAATTTTTACTTTGATCCGGTCAGTGCTCGAGAAGTACTCAAGTCCCGTACAACCAAGACCCTGATTCCACTCAACATTACTCAGCAAGTCGCGTTTGGGTTTGAAATGATGGATGAGCTTCCAGGTATCAAAACGCGAACGGGTTACTTCCTTCGTCAGATTTTGCCCCATACCTTTCGAGCCCACCGTCAACAGCTTGGCCAAGAAGCAATCACGCTTAACGACGCAGTTGGCGCGCTGGCAATGCTTGAACCAGAACTTTTCAAATTTCAATCAATGGGTTGCGATGTTGAAACTCAAGGCGAACTGACCCGCGGGGTGCTGATCGCTGATCGGCGAACTCAGCCAGACATCCGACCCAATGTGAGTGTTGCAATGGAAGTGCGAGCAAAAGAAGTTCGACAATACATCATGGATCAGTTAATGACTGCTGGACACGCATCAGCAGATAACTAGAAAAACCGTTCCTACACCCGACTAGGGCTCCATAGAGCATGAACAAAATCCAACTCGCTAAAAATTCAGTACTGATGACGGCCCTGCTGGGTTTGCTTCTGATTGGGCAAATAGCATTTGCACAATCCGGCACTTCAGTCCCAAGCACCGCAACTCAGCAGGCGATTGAAGCGTGGTTAAAATTGCCGGCTGAGGATCGACCTGAGTTTTCATCCCAGTCTTTTGCCAGTACGCCAATCAACAGTGACGAAGCTTCGGCAATTAAAGAATTGCTTTGGGAAGACTATAAAAATCGAGCCAAAACAAAGCGTAAACAGGAGTGGCAAGACAAAAAAATCACCATTGGCGAAAACAACATGCGTTTTGACTATAAAGTCTTTGGTGATAAGCCAGAGACCGGACGCAGTCTGTATATCTCGATGCACGGCGGTGGCGGCACGAGAGCGCGAGTCAACGAGCAGCAGTGGAAAAACCAAATTGGTTTGTATCAACCCGATGAAGGTGTTTACCTTGCACCACGAGCCCCGACGGACGCCTGGAACATGTGGCACAAGCCGCACATCGATGGTTTCTTTGAACGGATCATCCAGGACGCGATCGTATTCGAAGACGTAGACCCGAATAAAGTTTACTTGATGGGCTATTCAGCTGGCGGCGATGGCGTTTATCAAATGGCCGCCCGAATGGCGGACGCTTTTGCTGCGGCTGCCATGATGGCTGGCCATCCTAACGGCGTATCGCCTCTGAATCTTCGTAACATCGGTTTTACCATCCACATGGGTGAAAACGATGGCGCCTATAAACGCAATAAAACTGCCGGCCAATGGAAAGAAAAATTGGCCAAGCGAGCTGAATCAGATCCGGGTGGATATGAGCACGAAGTGACAATCCATCAAGGCATGGGGCACTGGATGCAACGCAAGGATGCCGTCGCCGTGCCCTGGATGGCCAAGTTTATTCGCGATCCGCTGCCCAAAAAAATCGCCTGGCGCCAGACCGGTGTTACGCGAAACAACTTCTACTGGCTGGCCCCCGAGGAAGGCGAGGCAAAAAAAGGCTCAACCATAACGATCACGCGAGACAGCAATCGCTTTGAAATTCTATCTTTCGAAAATCTCTCGGCGATCAGGATCCGAATGAATGCTTCGATGGTTAATTTCTCCAAGCCAATCGAAGTCTCATCAGGTGACAAGGTGAAGTCGTTCAAGGCTCAACAAACCGCAGGCTTGATTTACCGCACCTTAGAGGGCCGCGGCGATCCTGGTTTGATATTTTCCTCGGAGGTTGTTTTCCACTTGCCCCAGAAAGCACCGGAAACGGAATCAGAATCAGATGACGAGGCCAAAAAGGCTAAGTAAGTTACTTACTCAAACTTGCTTCGATTTCGAATTCGCACCGAAATCGTTTTGAACTCACCTCGACGATAGATCCTGATTGGAACCTTAGCGTTGAGTTTGGTCAGGCTAACATGGGTCACCAACTGCGAATCGTTATCAACTCGCTTGTTGTCATACCGAAGGATAACATCACCAACTCGCAGATCTGATTCTGCTGCAGGTGAGCTTGACGTGATGGCCGAGATCAACGCCCCATAACTGACGTTGAGACCGAGTTGTCTCGCTTTCTCATAGTCGTACGTCGCGTCAAGCGAGACCCCCAGAAATCCGCGCTGCACTTTTCCAAAGTCAATCAGATCGGTAACAATTCGCATCGCCATATTGATCGGAATCGAGAAACCGATCCCGTCATTGCCACCACTATTGGAAGCAATCGCAGTGTTGATTCCGATAATCTCTCCACGTAAGTTGATCAGCGGACCGCCACTATTGCCAGGATTAATTGCGGCGTCGGTTTGCATGAAATTTTGATATCGAACACCCTGCGGTCCAAGGTCGAGATCGTGGCGATTCATCGCACTGATAATCCCGTAGCTAACCGAATGGCTCAAACCGAAGGGGCTTCCCACTGCAACGACAAAGTCTCCAATGTCGACACCGTTGCTATTGCCAAGGCGACAAGGGATCAAATCAGTCTCAGTCAAACCAATAACTGAAAGATCCGTTTCACGATCGTGGATCAATCGTCGAGGCACGAAATTTCTACCCGCAACTTCAACGTTGATATCTCGGATCTCGGAGCTTTCGATCACATGATAGTTGGTCACGACATACATTCCGCCGCGATACTGAATCACAATACCAGAGCCGGCCTCTTCAACGACGACTGAGCGTCTTGAAGCACTGCTGGAACTACGACTGGTTGCATTGGACTTCTGTCGTTTCTTGGCTTCAATATGTGCGACACTGGGGCCAACGGTTTTGATTAATTTTTTCAAAAGCGAAAACTGCCGGGTCAAAGCAACTTCTTCCTCGGCGAGTTTCTTGTACATTGCATCGCGAAGTTTTGTCGGCGAATTGATTGGCTTGAGAACTGGAGTTGTCACCGGAGAATTCAATGTGACACTACCAGCCACTTGAGCATCTGCTGCTGAGTAACAGGCCAGAACAGAAAACACTGCGACGTAAGTCACGCTCCTGAACATTGAGCCGACAAGGGCGATCGGCCAAGTAGTAGATTGCAGTTGGGTCTTTAAGTTGTTCATATTTGGAGCAGTGGGGTGCTGAGTTAGCTCGAAGTTATCGAATCGTTCTGGGGAATACGAGCGTTTCGATATCAATACACGGCGCTTGGTTTGAATGCCGTCCGGTTGTGCCGGTTAGGAAAGATTGTAGTCCACATCAGTTGGCGAGTCGGTATCGAGAATCGCACTCCAGTCAACCACGTCGCTTGGCTCAACGCCTGCATTCTCTGCGGCCAATTTGCACTTGATGCAATAGGCGGCATAGGGCAGGGCACGCAAGCGGGTGATTGGAATATTAGAGTTACAAGCATCGCACTTTCCGTAAGTGCCTTCTTGCATTCTTGCGATCGCTGTTTCGATTTTCCGCAGCTCGCGGTTTTCGACTTCAGCTAGTCGAGAACTGATTTCTCCTGACGCGCTGTCACTGGCAAAGTCAACGACGTCGCCGCCGGATTGTTGGCTGAGCTTTTTCAAAAGACTATTGTCGCCAGAAATCGCCTGGCGAAGTGCGTCTCGTCGCTCGACCAGAACATCCTTCATCTTTTTCAAGGAACTTTTGCGTGTCATGTTGGAACCTGTCTTTGCTTAAATTAGATCAGCCGGATTCTCGGAGCGGCCCAAGCTCTGGGCATTCCGAATCGGCTCAATACTCGGAACTATAGTACGCGGTTAACGGCACAAAGTTCTTCAAACAAAATTTTGCAGATAAAAACACGCTGTTCCGAGATGATGCAAAAACGAAACGTTTTTCAGCTCCAGTTCCGCAAAAGCAGCCCGCATTACTTCTGTCAAAGCACCGCCGGACCGCTCGACACTTTGCCGCAACCTCCTGCGCAGGGTCGTATCGGTTGTGCCGAGCTTGCTGAGTTAGTCTCGATATTTGCTGGCAATCCTTCTGCGTTTTTTTTGACCGAGGTTAAACAAAAGCTACATCGTTACGTGACAATTGCGGCTCGAAGCGAACCTTGGAGTAACAGTTGGTTTATAGCCATTTCAATATGAACACGAAACGGCGAAGCAAAAAAAGATACATGAAATTCCACACAAGTCTCGGAAGTTCCCTTACGAGTCGAAACTGAATCAAGAAATAGCCATGACAACTCTTTCTCAATTGCCAACATCTGACTTAGTCCTGAGAGTAACCGGCGGTCCCCGTAGCGGTGAACTAATTCCGGTTAGTACTCCCAAGTGTTATCTGGGAATGGAATCGACAAACGAGGCGATTTCCAAAAACCCACAGTGCGTAATCTTCCGCGGCCGTGAAGGAGCGGTTATTAGAAGCTACGCCGATCAAGTCACACTCAACGACGCCGCGGCATCGCTTCACTGGTTGCAGGAAGGGGATGCAATTCGGTTTCCCAATCAAATGAAAATCGAGGTTGTGCAACTCGGAGAGCTTAAGGACATCGCCTCATTCACGAGTCGGAACTCCAAAAACTCAGTGTTGGCCGAAAATAACCTTGAAGAATCCTTGGTTGTACTGGAATCAGAACTGCGTTCAATTCAAGTACAGAATGAGCAGTCCCAAACTCAACTGGATCAGCTTGACAGTCGCCTAAATACGCTGACTGAACAAATGACAATGCTGATCAATTTGAGCAGCAATGGTACTGGCGTCCAGGTTAGCCAAACCAGCCAACTCATCGCGGCACCGGTAGCCAGTCCTCAAACGACTACAACTGAAGCAACCGCTGGCGAAGCTACAGCCGAAGCTACAACGACGGAAGACATTGCAACGACACCGCAATCTCCCGAAACAGAGTCAGCAGCGTTGACAGAACAACGTTCATCGACCGAGCAACCTTCAGTTGAGAACACCAAAACTGATGAGCCAGCCGAAGAAACCACTTCCGCAATAGCACCCCAGGAAGAAGTGATTCAGTCGCCTGTAGCGACTTCTCCGCTTGAAGAACTCGACCGGATCGACAAAGCAATTGAAGATTCGGTAAGCGGTTATTATTCGCACACCGACGATTCGGACGAGCAAATCCTGACTTTCGAGGGGGATTCTGCGGCTTCCGCTGAGCCAACTTCAACCGAGCCAGAGTCGGTAAACAGCGCTATTGAAGCCAGCAACGTTGTAACCGAGGAAGAAATCATTTCTCCTCTGTCGGCTTCCGCAGCCTTGGAGCCATCGACTGAACCAACCGACAGTGACAATGGCAACGGCGAAGAAGCTGCAGCTCTGGCTGAAACAGAACAACGTCTTTCGGAAATGGAACGAATCTTTGGCGGAGCTCTATCTGATTCAGAGCCTGACCAAGAGACAACTCTTGAAACAACTGACTCTGTCGAGTCAACGCAAACAGAATCAACCGAGACCATCCAACCGGTTGACACAATTCAACCTGCGGACGAACAACTTGCTAAAACATTCGAAGATCTAGCCCACGGCCAGAATGCTGAAGTTGATTCGTCCGCAGATAACCCAACTACGACTGATTCGGCAGAATCAATCGTGTCGGAGCAGCTACAAGAATCGGCTTCCAATGCCGAATCTACCGATGCTGTCTCTGCTGAAAACCAGGACTTGGAATCACAATTGAGTCCAATGGCACGTCAGCTACTCCAAGACGTCAAATCGGAACAAGTGCCAGAGCAATCCGAAGCTGCCAAACTACCTGTCATGCTGCCTCCATCTGAAAGAGTTGGCTCGCAAACGGTCGTCTTCCCGATCCCGGAAACCGGAAACGAAGATCAACAAAGCGAAGCGACTCAAAGTGAAGCTCAGCAGTCAACCAACGACCACGCCGAGCCAGAAGCCGAAGAAATCGAATCGGGTTTGAGCACGATGGCACGTAAGCTTTTGGATGATGTCAAATCCGAACAGGTAGAAGAGACGCAAGACGTCAAATTGCCTGAGATGGTTCCAATGTCGGAACGAGTCGACTCGGAAACAGTTATTTTCCCCAAGGGCGAAGGCAACGAAAGTGTCGCTGACATTTTGGCTCGCATGAAGGAAGACGGCAAATGGGACGGAATATCAGACGAGGACGATCAAGTTGAGCCGATTGAGTCTGTAGCTACTGAGCCAACCGAAGAAGAATCAAGTTTGGACTCATCGTCTAACACAGACGAGGAAGCAGATGTTGATGATTATATGTCGCAGCTTCTGTCTCGCATGCGAGGTGAAGAGCCCGCCGTTGCCGCTAAAGCAACGAAGAAAAAAGAAGTCAAGAAGAAGCAGAACAAGAAGGAAGCAAAAGCCGAAAAACCGGTTGAAGAAGTTGCTTTTGTAAAACCTGCTGATCCACTGAAGCCTGAAGAATTCAAGCCAAAGCGAAAAGCCGAAAAGCTCAAGTCGCTTGATGCAATGCGTGAGTTGGGCAACTTGAACCGCCAAACCAACGTTAAAACCAGCCAAAATCAGTTTCACAAAGCCAAAGCGATTGTTTCAGCCATTGTTGGTGCGATGGGACTGTCCATGTCGCTGTGTTACTTGCTTTATTCTAAAGCATTGTTCGATCTTCCATTCCTGGTCGGAGTCGTCTGTTTGCTCCTGGCTGGAGTATGCGGTTATGTTTTCTTCCAAAACATAACCAAAGCTTCTAAGGCCAAAAAGACTCTTGAATCGGTAGCGAAGGCCGAGAAAGACTCTAAGGCCGAAAAGACTCCTGAATCGGAAGCGAAGACCGAGAGCTAAAAAGCCTGAAGCAAATTGCTAAGTTAAACAACGATAACGCGTCAGAATTTCTGACGCGTTTTTTTTATTACTGCATTTGATGCTGCTTACAAAATCATATTAGATGGACTGAGGGGCAAGACGCTAGCTAGCCGCAGGTAAACGCGCAGGACGGCACCTGAAGTTCTTGGCCGCACAGTGGACAGTCTTGTGACCGTCGTGAGTCGTTACAACGAGGATGGGACAAAGCGAAAGGCAACTTCGGACCACTGGAAAACTAAAACCCGCGATCCTGCTGAATGTCGCTGAAATCACGAAGCTTGTATCCAATCCCGGCATCATCACAAACGCGGCATAACGCCCGCAGCGCCACACCAAATCCGTCAGGCCCGCTGAAACCGCCGAACTGCCCGCCGCCTTTGACGTGAGGTTCGAGGTCAAGGAAAACTCCAGGAACACCGCGGGCTGTCATACGAGATTCAAGCTCCGGCAAGAATCCGGACAGGTCAGCAAAGATCTTGGCGTGCCCCGAGTCACCGATATCAGCGGGCACAAAATGTTTGAGAGCTTCTTCATCCACGTGATCCACAATGCCGGATTTGGGATTGAGAAAATCCTTGATGTGCAACCAGCCCAGCCCAGGCTTCATGAACTCGTACTGCTGATAAACTTCGTCTGGTGAATATCCCATCGTGACCAAGTTGCCGCCATCGAAGATCAACACCAAGGAATCCTGATTGATCTGCTCATGCATTTTCGCCAGCCACTCACCATTTTGGCCGACCAGATTGGCTTCAACCTCAAGTCCATACGTCAAACCATGGGATTCACAGACCTCCGCAATCTTACCGACTTGATCCGTCGCATGGGCCAGGTGCTCTTCAACTGCAGTTCCTTTGGGATGGTAAAAGGAAAATCCGCGAATCAATTTAGCACCCAGGGAATTGGTCAGTTCACATGCACGATTCACGTCCTCGGCGAGATATTGGTCAAACGGTTTGAATGAGTTAGTCGTCCCGTCATCAACATCGCACAGTTTGGCTTTACCAATCGGCGAGCCAAGCGATGAGACACTCAACCCATACTCGGAAATCTTTTGCTTTACGGTTTCCAATTCGTCTTTTTCCAAACCCATCACATTTTTGATGCCGTTTCCAGCGTCGATGAATCGGATCGAAAAGTATCGCATCCCCAACGCAGCGAACGCAGAGAACTGTTGGTCGAACGTTTTCTCGTTGGCGCATTCGTCAGCGAAACCGGATAAAATAATCGAAGGCTTACTCATATTCTTCTCGTCAAAAAAAGTGGGATGGTTGCTGGCAATGTGCAATCAATGTGAGCCAGTCGCTAGGACTTCCAAAGCACGGTTTGAATGGTCAAGGTTGAATCAGCTATTCAACGTCGGAGTGATGTTCAACAGTGATTACCGACGATATTCCGCCGCGCGGTGTAAACTTGGCGGTGAGAATCGCATGTCGAGGCTGAGATACGGCAACAAAATCGTCCAGAATCTCATTGGTGACTTTCTCATAAAAAATGCCTTGGTTGCGGTACTGCTGCAAGTACATTTTTAGGCTCTTAAGTTCTACACAAACCTTGTCTGGAATATACTCAAACGTTAGTTCACCAAAGTCGGGCTGACCGGTTTTAGGACAAACTGAAGTGAACTCAGGGCACAAAATCTCGATCATATAGTCACGCTGAGGAAACTCGTTTTCAAACGTCTCCAGCATGTCGCGAA
>CAYSQZ010000015.1:0-3815 GCA_964433035.1 uncultured Pirellulaceae bacterium
CTCATAGTCTCATAGTCTCGATTCGAGCCATCTTCGTAGGTCAGGCTGTGCCTGACGTCGAGCTGGTGGATTGACGCTGTTGTCAGGCACAGTGTACAGCCTGACTACTGGTGCGTAGTAGGAGTCGGGGAAGCAACTCCGCCAGGCCCATTTCCATGTCAGGTGAATAAAATTGGGTGCCATGTTTACGCGGGAGCGTAAGCATGCTCATGCTGCGCGTGAGCATGGCACCCAAAGTTTCGCATGACATTGAACGGTAGACGTAGCACTACCCTATATGTTGACCATGCTCGGCTTTGTCTTGGGTCAGAACCGAGATATACTTGCGGCATGAAACGTTTGCCTCAATCGCCGCCGATCAATAGCCCACGAGCTCTTCCCGCTCGACGCGAGTTCCTGGCAGCGGTTGCTTCGCTCCCGACGTTGTCATTTTTCGGTGGAAGCAGTTGGGCTGCCAACCCTGGAACCGCTTTCTATCCAACCGCTTCGGGCCCGTCTTTCGTGGTCAATCAAAAATGGGACGATGCGGTCAAGCGTGGTCTTTCCTGGTTGGCGAAACAGCAACATCGACTTGGCGGTTGGCCTCACGACGTTTATCCGGTTGCTATTTCTTCGCTTGCCGCGACAGCGTTGATCTGTTCGGGTTCGACCACGACCCAAGGGCCATACGCGAAGAACATTCGTCTGGCTGTTGATTACATGATGACCAAGTGTCGAAAAAATGGGCTCATTGGGGATCCCAGACGGGACGATCGTTACACCTATGGTCACGGGTTTGCGATGCTGTTTCTCTCACAAGTCCTTGGTGAGGAAGAAGACATTGATCGCCGACAGGAGTTGATCGAAGTTCTCGACCGGTCGGTCAAGTTCAGTGTCAACGCACAGACCAAATCCGGTGGTTGGGGCTACGTCAGCGGCCGCGATAGCGATTTTGACGAGGGTTCAACCACGATCACTCAGGTGCAGGGGCTCAGGGGCTGCCGCAACGCGGGACTGGTTGTTCCCAAAAAAGCAATCGACGACGCGATCAAGTACATCTACAAGTGCCAAAACAAAGACGGCGGAATCTCGTACAGTTCAAGCTCTGGCGGCTCGTCCCGACCGGCGATTACCGCCGCTGCATTGGCAGCACTCTACAACGCTGGTGACTATAACAGCAAACAGGTTCCACAGATGTGGAAATACTGCAAGAAGCATCTCCATGATTTGCAGCATCGAGAGTACGGTCACTGGCACTACACGTATCTCTATTACACCCAGGTCGTCTATCGGCAGGGCCCCGATGTATGGAAGCCTTACATGACCAAGCTCTACAATCGGCTCTCGGCGTCGCAGCGAAAAGATGGTACTTGGGAATCCGGCGATATTGGCGACATCTACACAGTAGCGGTCAACTTGATCATGATGCAGATGAACAACGGCTATCTGCCGATCTACCAGCGGTAGTCTGTAGAAAGTTTTCTGTACGTCAGGGCGATTCATTTTCGCGACAGCGTGTTCAGTCGCGATCTTCAATTCGATATTGTTTGGAAAGATTGGACAGTGCTGTGGATGTGCATGGTACTGTTACCAAACATATGGGCAGGAATTTGCCGCAATAACCTCGGGGTCAATACTTTTTTTCATGATCAACTGAGAATATCAATAAATGGTTGGATATCAAAGAAGTTTACGACTCCATTTTGATCGATATCCGCTTCGGCTTGAAAGGACTGAGAGGTCAGAACCGCGACAAATGGTGCGATGTCAAAAAAGTCGACGACGCCGTCCTGGTTGACATCCCCCAGAAGAAACGGCACCTCCAACGTCAACGTGAGCGACGCGTCAGGACTAAAAAAACCATTGAAATTTAAAAAATCATAATACGGATTACCTGCGTCGAGGTCGACACTGAATGGCTCCCCGTCGGCTAACACTCCCGAGAGCGTGACATCCCGATCGGTGATCGTAACGGGTTGTCCCGGTTGCAAGTTGCTCACTGGCGTACCGTCAATAGAAAACTCACTCCCGCTGAGGTTTACAAAACTACCTTCAGAGGCTTCAAAACTTAAAGCCCCGCCGAAGTTACCACCGCTGATATTCACAATGCTGCCGGATTCGGCTTGTAAGGTGCGGCCCCAATCCCCGCCGCTAATGTTCAACACGCTACCGGGTCCCGCCCTAAAAAAACTTCCAACCCCAGTCCCACCGCTGATGTTCACTTCGCTACCGGACAAGGCAAAAAAAGTTGAGCCCAAAGTCCCACCGCTGGTGCCATTGTTGAACTCGATTTGGAGTCAGCCTGATCAACCCGATTCTTGCATCGCTGCAATGATTCCGGACACGTTGTAATGGACCGCTTCGGCATCGGGTTCGAATCCCAATTCCCTCATCGTTTGGCTGGTTCTTGGGCTGATGCTTACTGTTTTGGTTTTTCCATTACTATCTGCTATTGCGGCTGAGAACAGATTGATCGTCGAGGCGGCGATAGCGGAGCTCGTCATTGTGACCCAGTCGATTTTTCCTTGAGCCAACATATCCAGCACCTTGGGATCAGCGGTCTCCACATCGACGCTGTGGTAAGCAACGACTTCCTCGAACTCCATTCCAGCGGACTTGAGCCGGTTACTCAGTTCGTCGCTACCTCGGTTGGCCCGAATGATCATCGCACGCTCTCCGACCGCCCGCGTGATCAACAATTGAGCAAGCGATTCACTATTGGACGTTTCGGGCGTGCAAATATTGTCGACACCAAGCGATTTCAATTGAGTCAGGGTCGCGGTCCCGATAGCGGCGATTTTGCGGTTGGTTAAGACGTCGGTGGAAATCCCCAATTGTCTTAGGCTTGATACAACGTGGTTCACCCCATTGCCGCTGACAAACACGACCCAGCCGAAATCTTTTGACTGTTGGAGTTTTTTAAGGCTGGCGTCAAGTTTGCTTGGATCGGCTAGTGGTTTTATCTCGATGGCCGGGTGCACGACAACTTTGGCACCCAGACGCTCCAGCTGCACTCGAAACGAATCGGACTGCTTGGCTGGGCGAGTCACCAGGACGGTTTTTCCCTGCAGCGGTTTGCTTGCAGTTTCGCGAGAATTGGATGGCTGGTGTTGAGAAGACATATGACCGATAGTTTAAATAGTTCCTTGGCCTTTGAGTCGGCCTTTTCAAGAATAATGAAGCGAGTTAGCCCAGCGATATTCACTTTAAAATCGGCAAAAAAACGGTACTTCTTTGGAAATCAGCGCTGGACAAAAACCCAAGAATCCGCGATATTGCTTGATCCTAATTCGAGCAAATTAAGACGATAGAATAAGTTAAAACAATGCCTAACTCCCTAAGTGCGGAAAAACGACTTCGCCAAAACAAAGTTCGCCAAGCCCGCAACAAGGCTATCAAGTCTTCGATGAAAACGCAGATCAAGAAGGTTGTTGCCGCCGCTGAGAGTGGTGACATTGAGACTGCTGAAACAGAATACAAAGTTGCCGCCAAGAAGTTGGATCAAGCCGGCGCTAAGAATATCATTCACAAGAATGCTGCGGGGCGCAAGAAATCTCGCCTGCAAGGTCTGATCAAGAAAGCAAAAGGCAAATAGTCTTTTGCGACCAATTGAAACACCAAAAGCCAGCTCATTGAGTTGGCTTTTTTTGTAGAACGATCTACAGCAAAGTTGTTTCTGTATGGCTGGTTCAGTTCTGGCTATCGGGCAACATCGCAAATCCTCGCCGAATTTGGCCACTTCAATTTAGTTTTTGTATTTCCAAGGCAAACCGATATATTTCAAGCATGAACAGGTTGCGCACCCACGTTTGTGTCCTGATTTTTTTGCTGCTGAG
>CAYSQZ010000015.1:3915-8103 GCA_964433035.1 uncultured Pirellulaceae bacterium
CAAGCATGAACAGGTTGCGCACCCACGTTTGTGTCCTGATTTTTTTGCTGCTGAGTCAAACGATCCCGGTGGTAACTTCGCTCCGCGCACAAGCAACGATCACCTTGCCGCAGAGCCCGGTCGTTTTGGAAAATGCAAGCCGGACGTTAAGTGCTTACGGAATTCAGCCTACAGTCAAAGCGACCTACGACGTCTTGTCCGAGTTTGTTTCAGAAGACGACACAGAGATACGCGGCTTGATTGCCAACCTCAATAGCGACCAATACGCGGTGCGCGAAGCCGCTGAAGCGAGTCTTATCGAAAAAGGGCCCAAGGCATCTGACTTACTCAAAGCGGCGCAGCAAGCGACCAACCCAGAAATTCGTATGCGTGCCAGGCGTTGTCTCAAACGCATCTCTGCCGAGTGGCTTTCGATCCAGCAAGCGGCGATCAATGTTATGGCGATGGCACCGTCGGAAAACTATTCCAGCGCCGCGAAAATTGAATTGCTGATTCGCCTGAGTGAAAGATCCCCCGAACCGCAACTGCAAACTGCGATCGTCAGTGGGATTGCGAAAAATGCCGATGCCGATTCGAAAGATCTCATCATTGCCGGACTTCAATCAGACAAGATCATCATTCGGCAAGCTTGTGTGTTTGGTTTGCCGAAATGCGTCTCGCAAGTTGAGCTGTCGAAATACGAATCGCTTTTGACTGATCCCAATGAGGATGTTGCTTTTGCCGCGATTTACTCATTTGGCAAACACTTTCCCCAAACCACGGTCACTCATCTAACCGAGAATTTGTTGACCTCTGATCAGGCAAAGACACGAATGCTTGCTCACAGGATGCTTAGCCGTATTTCAAGCAAAGACTTTGGATACCTGGCGCATCAGAGCCAAGACAAGCGTCGTGATGCGACTGGCAAGTGGCAGGCATGGGCAAAGGAGCTTACAGCAGACCAGCAATTGGATTTTTCAAAATTGGCACTACCCATTCATCCTCGACCGCGGGGCTTTGTTGTTTCGGTCAACAGTTCCGGAGCGACGATCCTGGATCTCGAGGGGAATGTTGTTCGTAAAATTGAAAGCGAATTGTACGACGCCCAAGTCTGTAACGGACATCGTTTATTGGTTTGCGAAAGAAATTTGGGAACCGTTCGGTTGCTGGACCAGAAAAGCGGAAAGCCACTTCGTTCTGTCGAAGGGCTGAGCACTCCGAGTGACGCTGAACTGTTGAGCGATGGAAATATTCTGATTCTGCAAGGAGTGGGAGTTGCGACCGAGCACGATAGAAGCGGCCGCATCCTTCGCAAGTTTGAAGGATTGGACAATCCTTTCGATGTTGATCGGCTTGAAAACGGGAACACGATCGTTGCTGACTCGGGGAATAATCGGCTGGTGGAATTTAATCCCAATGGCAAAGTTGTTTGGGAGAAAAAGGGTTTGGCATTCCCAAACAACGTTTTCCGCATGCCAGACAATCGCACGCTTTACACGACTTACACCAGTGGCGACGTTGTGATGTTGGATGGTCAAGGCCAAGAGCAATGGCGAACTTCGATTGAGAATGGCACACTTTATTCGGTCTACTGCGGCGGTGGCGAAATCTATGTCGCTGACGGCGGCAACCAAAAGGTCGTGGTGCTGGACATGGACGGCAAGCCCATCCGAGAAATCAAAATCGGTCTCGCATTCTGCGACGTTGGGTTCATCACGGAATGAGTTTGGCAGCAGTTCGGTTCGGATATGCGTTGACTAATGACTGGTCAATTCAGTTTTGACGGGCCACTAGATTTCCAGCTGCTATTTGACTCAGGCAAGCCTGGTTAACGTGATCTTTTGCGTTTAGCTTTGCCACGAGTTGATTTCTTCTTGACTGGCTTGCCTCGCGAAGTCGTCTTGGTACCTTTGCCGGCACCGCGTGAACCGGCTGCCGAAGCTCGACGGCCTTTGGAGGATCCACGTTTTGAGTTCCGAGTCTTGCTGTCACGGCTTGAGGTAGATCGCTTGCCGGACTTGCTGCCGGAATCTGAATCGGAACTGGCTTTACTGGAAGGTTTAAGCGGCTTTTTTCTGGGCCGCCGTTTTTTGATTTCGCCCGAAGCGGATTTTCGCAGCGCCCTAAGTTCACTGCTAAACAAACGACGATGAGCGCCCGTGGGTAGATCGCCAAGCTTCAACGTTCCGATCGCGACTCGCTTCAGGACTCGGACCTTGTGGCCAATCTTAGCCAGCATTCGGCGAATCTCACGGTTACGCCCTTCGTCGAGAACCAGCTCTAACCAGCATCCGTTTTTGGCTTTTTTGAGAAACTTGCATCGTGTCGCGCGGGCCACACCCTCAGCCAGATAGACGCCTTGTTCCAACTTGCGAAGCTCACCAGGAGCCGGCACACCAACGACTTGAACGTGGTACTTCTTCTCAACTCCATATCGCGGATGGGTCAAGCGATTGGCCAACTCGCCGTCGTTGGTCACGAGAATCAAGCCTTCACTGGCCTTGTCGAGTCGTCCGACGTTGTAGACCCGTTTGTCGGTGTTGATCAAGTCGATCACGCGAGCCCGGCCCGAAGGGTCACTGCTGGTCGAAAGCACGCCAGCCGGTTTGTTGAGTATAAAGTACTGAAGCTGTTCGATGACGAGTTCTTGAGCGTCGACAAGAATCGTATGTTTGGCTGGATCGACTTTGACCCCCAGCTTCATGACGATCTGCCCGTCGATCTCGACTCGGCCTTCCTCAATAATCAGTTCGCATTCCCGACGGCTGCCCACTCCCGCCGACGCCATGACGACCTGAAGTCTTTTGCGCGGATCGGCCGGCTTGGCTGGCTGGGAAGATCCGGACTTGGTCTTTCGCTTTCTCGACGGCTTGGAAGCCTTGGCTGAGGATCGCCCTGATGACTTGGAGCCTGTCGCGCCCTTTTTTTGAGGGGCGCGTTTCTTTGAGGCTGATGAGCTGGATTTTGTTTTTCTCTTCGCCATTTTTCTGGTGCTTAGTCCGGTAATGGACTTACCTCGTGAGGGGCGCGATGCATGCCCAATGAATCAATTGTCGGGCGTGGCCCGATCTGCTTTGCTCCTGGTTTGAGCTTGATCGAACAGTGTAGTTCGGATTCCCAAGTTGCCACAGGCATAATCTTGAGATTGAAAGCCGAGAAAGGCTAATGCTAATTCAGAGTCCAGGGGCCCAAAGAAACTCTTCGTTGTTCTGAGTCACTTGGGAAAGCCGCGTTTGGATGTTTCTCAAGATTCGCTGTTCAAGCGAAAAATCGCGGCCCATCGGAATCCAGCCCTTCTGACGCCCGCTCGACCAAGGCTCGTTGCGGCCGACATCCAAGGCGTTGTCGTGACGAAACAGCGGGCCACCAACGGCTGAGCCAATTGGTTGTGGAAGATCTTCAAGTTCTTTGAATACTTTGACATCGATCTGGTAGCTGTTGCCAGTTGGAATGACTCGAATTTTCGCAAACCGGCGGACGGTCTGAAGCGTCGCATGAAGTCGTTCAAACCCAGGTGTCGAATCCAGTTGCCAAGGCTCAAGCAGTGTTCCGCCAATTTTCGGATGGGTCTCAATCCATCCCTCTGACATGACACCATCGAGAACCCGAATCCGTTCTTCGCGATAGATTTTAAAGTAGTCATCGATCTCGTCACTGATTTGATCCATCACAAACCAACGATCAATCATGGGTACAATCAACGGGTTGGCGATTTGCTCGTAGCCACAATTTTGCTGTGAGTTTGGATTGTGTTGTATCGCTCGGCAACCGGCCAATGTGATCAAGGTGACGATCATCGCGCATCGCAACAGGCGACAGCTAAGTGTCGGATCAAAGAATCGAATTGGGCATTCCAGCGACATGCATTCCCGCGTATTTAACGTCGGCCTAGAAATTGGCGGCGTAGTCTCTGCGATAGATCGTGCGCAGGCAAGGGCAGCTTGTGCTAGCTGTTCAAACCGAGCGGTTTATCGAAACGAAGTCACCCTCCAAGATTGGCCAAGATTGGGAGGTCGAGAAAAGCCATTTTCAATGGACCAGACCCTGACAGCCTACAAATGCATTTTGAGTGTTCTGGTCCTAATACATAGTGTGAAGTCATATCATGACGATGAAATCGGCTATGATCGGGGAGGGTTGATGGCTTTGGATGCGGAGGGTTGATGGCTTTGGATGCGAAGGGGTGATGGCGTTGGATGCGGAGGGGTA
>CAYSQZ010000015.1:8203-40740 GCA_964433035.1 uncultured Pirellulaceae bacterium
GGAGGGTTGATGGCTTTGGATGCGAAGGGGTGATGGCGTTGGATGCGGAGGGGTAACACTATTGTCGCCAACAGATGATACGTTTACGCCAACGGCGTTAGACCAATAGCCCAAGGTTCTTGAACCTTGGGACTATGTGAACCCATGATGCATACAATCCCAACGGGATTGGATCGGTCCTTGGTGCGCGTTGGTCAAACCCCTTCGGGGTTTAGTTAGGGAAATGATTTTCCTCTGCCCCAGGGTTCAAGAACCCTGGGCTATTGATTAAACCCCTTTGGGGTTTCTGGTGGGGTGAAACCTTCACAAGCGTCCGAGACCTGGCTGCGAAGCCGATCGAAATCGAGCGCTTCCATCTTCCCATCGCGATTGACCATCATTTTGGGAAATGGATCGGTGGAATCCTCCATTCGCGTACCGATGTTCAGTCAAGCGCTACCGATGTTCAATCAAGCGCTATAAACACCACCGTTGATGTCCAGCGTCGCTCCAGTAATAAAGCCATCAAATTCGGACGCCAGAAATACAACCGGACGAGCCACGTCCTCGGGTACACCGGCGCGACCCAGCGGTATGCCGGCTACCGTGTTGTCGGCGGATTCTTTAGTGGTGTGCGTGTCGTGAAATCGAGTTCCAAGAATCAAACCCGGGGCAACCGCGTTGACACGGATGCCACGATCGGCCAACTCGGTAGCCAGCGAACGCGTCCAGGTCAGTGTTGCCCCTTTGGCAGTCGAGTAGCTGATCGAACCGGCGTGACCTCCTTTGCGTCCCGCCAGCGAAGCCAAATTCACGATGCTGCTATTCTCGTTCTTGCTAAGGTGGGGCACGCATTGGCGAGTGACTAGCATCATGGAAGTCAGGTTGATGTCCATCACCTTGGACCAAAAATCGACGTCCAGCTCTTCCAGCCTCCGGCGTGCCACAAGATCCCCAGCGTTATTGATCAGGATATCAATCCCGCCGAGAAACTCGGCTGCCGAATCAACAAAAGTCGTTACCGCCCCGTCATCGGTCAGGTCGGCTTGAAAGGACTTTGACTTCAACTTTGCGGCGGTTGCTGCGGCAACGAGTTCGTCAGCCCCCTCGCGGCTGGTGTGGTAATGGATTGCCAAGTTGCAACCTTCGTCGATCAACTGCTCAACGATTGCAGCCCCCAGTCCTTGTCCACCGCCAGTTACTACAACTCGCTTGCCAGTCAGTTTGCCCACAATCAATTCCTTAAATTTCTGAAGTTACTCGAGTTCAACGTTCGAAAGACGTTTTGACGGTCCTATATTTTCAGCCGCTCTAGCCAATCTTTACGATTGAAGCGTCGTAGTCATCGGGCGGTACGAAACCAAGGCAATCGATTGCGGTCGCAGCCAGACTGCTGACCCCCAGGTCGGACTTGTCGGCAAGCTGGATTTTACCCGACTCTGACGCATCGTAGATATAACAAGGCACTGGGTTAAGCGTGTGGCTTGTTTTTGATTTTGGGTTGCCGGCTTTGTCGAGTTTCAGGCTACCATCTTTGTCGACTTCGTACATTTCGTCAGCGTTGCCGTGGTCGGCGGTGACGATGATGACTCCTTTGGATTCATTGATCGCTTTAAGCAATCTTCCCAGGCACAGATCAACAGCTTCGACAGAAATTTCCACTGCCAGTAGATCGCCCGTGTGACCAACCATGTCCCCATTGGGATAGTTGGCTCGAATGAAATCGTGTTTTGAATCGGCGATTGAATCGAGGATCACATCGGTGATCTCAGCTCCCTTCATCCAGGGTCGTTGTTCAAACGGGAGTAAGTCGGAAGTAATCTCCACGTAGGTTTCCTTGGCTTCATCAAACTTGCCGCTGCGGTTGCCGTTAAAAAAGTAAGTCACGTGACCGTATTTCTGGGTTTCACTGACCGCCAATTGAGATACGCCAGTGCTGGCCAAGTACTCGCCCATCACATTGTCGATCGAAGGAGGAGAAACCAGAAACCGTTTGGGGATCTGAAGATCCGCGTCGTACTGCATGATTCCGGCGAACTTGACATCGGGAATCGGTCCGCGATCAAAGGTGTCCAAGTCGGGTTCGTCGAATGCCCGAGAAAGCTCCATAGCACGGTCGCCGCGAAAGTTAAACAACACCACGCTATCGCCGTCGACAATCGGGCCAACCGGTTTGCCATCTCGAACGATCACAAATTCTTTGAGATCCTGGTCAATCACACCGGGAGTTTCGCTTCGCAGCGTCTCGATTGCATTGGCCGCCGAATCAAATTCGCGCCCAACTCCTTTGACGTGAGTGTTCCAGCCACGCTCGATCATTGGCCAGTCGGCGTTGTAGCGATCCATGGTGATATAAAGCCGGCCACCTCCGGAGGCGATCGCATAATCGAATCCCTCGGATTGATTGATTTGAACCAAGTGCTTCTCCAGCATCTCGATGTAGACCAAGGCTGAGGTAGGCGGCACGTCACGACCGTCGAGCAACGTATGAACGCGGACTTTCTTGATTCCTTGCTCGTGCGAGCGAGTCAGGATTGCCAGCAGGATGTCGATATGCGAATGAACGTTGCCATCGGAAAGTAGTCCGATCAAATGTAAGGTAGAATCGTCAAGCGAATCGGTTAGTTCTGTCCAGGCTTGACCTTCGAACATTGCTCCCGACTTGACCGCGTTCTGAACCAGCAGCGCGCCTTGGTCGAACACTCGCCCGGCACCGATCGCGTTGTGTCCGACTTCGCTGTTACCCATGTCGCCGTCAGTTGGCATTCCGACGGCGCGGCCGTGGGCTTTGAGGGTCGTGTAGAGCGCGTTCTCTTTGAGCCAATCCAGATTCGGAGTTGAGGCTTGGGCGACCATGTCGCCGGGATCGCCCTTTCCAATTCCGACACCATCCATGATGACTAAGACAACCGGGCCGCTGGGGCCGTTGTATGAAGCGTGTTTTTCAAGTGGTTTCATTTCGATTTCGTTTGTATTTTGCGAGCAGACTCAAATAGTCACCCAACCTATCATTTCTTCGATTTGACGAACATAAGCGAGCCCAATACTTTGCGATAAATTCTGTCTGATATTCCGTAAGCTCAAGAAACCAAGCCTGCTCAGCTTTAGCCTCTAGTTGGATTTGTGCCCATTGACGAGAATGTAATCGCTTAAAAGGAATTCGAAGCAAGCTTAAGTTCGATAGAAACCATTGGCCAAAATCAAACCAATTTCGTTTAACTATGACGGTTCGCTGATCCCTAAAAACGGGGTTACTCAAGCCCAGATTGATACGCTTGCGCCCAAGCTCAAAGCCGCGCAAAACGAAGTCATTCAAACCGACCTGCAGCTGTACGACTCTGGAGAGGATGTTCCGGAAGAGAAAATCCCGCTTGATGCTGGTTTTCATGAGCTACCTGAACGCGTCCTTGACGACTACCAAGCCGACCGCGCCAACAGTGAGTTGAAGCAGATCCTCGCGACGGCGGCAGAGTTGCAAAAGCGCGTCGACAAAGTCGTCGTACTGGGCGTTGGCGGCTCTTATCTGGGCGCTCGGGCGTTGATGGAAACCTGTTGTCAGCCTTACTTCAATGAATTGACCCGGGCCCAGCGCGGTGGCCGACCGCGGATGTACTTCGCTGGACACAATGTCGATAACGACTGGACCCAGGGGCTGTTGGAATTCCTCAGAACCAACTCGATAGGAGATGGGCCTGAGGGCAAATGGGCGATCGTTGTGATTAGCAAAAGCGGCGACACGCTAGAGATGGCTTCTGCGTTTGGTCAATTTTTGTTTGAGCTTGAAAAACTTGTCGGCGCGGACAACCTCGCCGATTACGTTGTACCTGTTACAGGGGCTTCTGGTAGCTTGGTTGATCTTGCCGATGCGATCGGATGCAAAAACCGTTTTCTGGTTCCCGATAGTGTGGGCGGACGTTTCTCGGTTCTTTCTCCCGTCGGTTTGTTACCCGCTGCGATCCTGGGTATCGATGTTGTCGCATTGCTCGAAGGCGCTGCGGCGATGAACGGTCAGTTTCGAACCCGACCGCTGGGAAGCAATCCGGTGCTGGACTATGTTGCGGTCAATCATTTATTGGAGAAAGAGCAGGGAGTCTTGACCCGCGTCTTGTCGGTCTGGACAAATTCACTGGAGTCGTTCGGTTTCTGGTACGATCAACTATTGGCTGAGAGCCTTGGCAAAGCAGAGCAGGGGGCTTTGCCGCTGACGTGTGTCAATTCGCGAGATCTGCACTCTCGAGCTCAGCAGCATCAAGAGGGGGCTCGCGATAAAGTCATCAACAATGTGATTCTTGATTCATGGCGATTTGATCCGCTTCAGGTTGGAAAAAGCCGACTTGAACAGGATCGGCTTGATGATCGAATTGACGATCTGGCTGATAAGACGCTTCCCGACTTAATGGCGGCGGCGATCACCGGTACCAATTTGGCTTACAGAGAAGATAATCGTCCTACAACTGACATTCATTTGCCAGCCGCTGACGAGACTTCGCTGGGGCAGTTGTTCCAAATGATGATGTTGGCGACGGTTCTGGAAGGTCGTTTGTTGGGAATTAATCCGTATGGCCAGCCGGGTGTCCAGAAGTACAGGAACTACGTGAACCAGTTATTGCGGTAACCCGTAGACTAGGTAAGGAAATATGGCTGACAGGCGAACTCGACGTGATCTACATGCCCTTAACTCCGATGGCATGGTGCTTTGCAACCCACGCGACAAGGAAGCTGCCCATCGGGCGGAGATGGAAGGTATCGCAACCTATGATGCCAGTGCGGTCACCTGTCGAAAATGTCTTGATCTAATGACCAAAGAGATGCGGCGTGAGAGCTAAGTTGCGTTCGCGAAATACTCAAACAATTCAGAGAACCCAAAGAGTAAATATCAAATGAGATTTGGCAAAACGAATTTGCTCGCCCTCGCGTTAGCCGCTACCTTTATCGGGTTGGTTAACCAGTCACAGGCTCAATCCGAAGCCATGAGCTGGAAGCTCGCCGTTGGCGACCGATTTAAGGTCAGTCTGAATCAAAATTCGTCGGCCCTCACCAAAGTCGAATCGCGGAAGACATTGATTGAAAACGTCACGGACTTGGAAATGAGTTGGGACGTGGTTAAGGTCACCAAAGAAATCGCAACCATCGAACAAGCGATTCTTGGGATCTCGCTGGCTGTAAGTAATCCTGCGGTCCCAAGCCAAGCGATTTCCTTTGATACCTCAGCAAGCGAGGAAGACGCCAAAGAATATTCCAAGTCCTCCAGGGCGCTGTTCAAGCAGATCAAGCCGCTGATTGGAATGAAATTTAATGTCACGATGGCGTTAAACGGCGAGATCAAGGAGGTGACGTTACCACCTGCTTCAGCTGAGGTTATTAATCAGCTTCCTGATACGGTTAGATTACGCCAGTTGTTTTCTCCCGAAGGATTGAATGCGATGCTGGGCGCTTCAGCGTTCGTGTTCCCTGAAAAACCGATCGATGCCGGTGCTTCATGGACCGAAAAGAAGTCAGTCGCTACGCCACTGGGCGAGTTTGCCCGCAAGCGGGTTTACACCGTCGTTGGCAAAAAAACGGTTGATGGCCAGGAGTTGACCGAAATTCGAATGGAACCAAGATTGGAAGCAGAGCAAGAACAGGCTGCTGAAAGCGAATCCGTCAAATCGAGCCTCGATCCAAAACTGATTTCGTTTTCTGGATCTGGAATTCTTATGGTTGATACTCAGGGCGGTTATCTTAAATCCAGTTCGTTTGAAAACGAGTTAAAGTCAGAGCGGCCCTATCGTGAGAAAACGATCGAAACGACCGTCAAGAATCAGATTCGAATGATGATCAACAAGTTGGTTGAAAAGAAGTAAATATTGATGTCTGATTTTGTAACGGTTGCTCAAGTCGGCGATATCCCGGAGGGACAAGGACAAGCCTTTCCCGTGGGTGACCAGATGGTTGCCGTTTTCAATGATGGCGGTCAGTACCGCGCGATCGATGATATGTGTCCGCACATGGGTGCGTCGCTGGCGTCGGGGCACTACGAGAACTGCGTGGTGACTTGTCCTTGGCACGGCTGGAGTTTTGACACCCGCGATGGAGCCTGGTGTGATAATCGAAAAATCAAAATTGATGCCTTCGAGGTCCAAGTGGTCGGCAACGAGATTCAGGTCGCCCGTAAGCCGCAGGAGGTTGCCGAACCACCCGCAGAAGTTGACGTTGACCCATCAAGTCAACAGCAGAGTGATGAAAGTCTGTAACCAGAGGTCGCAATGAACGCTCAAAACACCGACACCGGGGCTTCTGACAAGCCGCCATTGAACCGTTTGGCACAACCGGACGTATCGATAGCAGCGTTTCAGAAATTGATTCGTGAAATGTACTTTGAAAAGGACGATGCGCGGGGTATCCCGGCCACGTTCATGTGGTTGCTTGAAGAGGTCGGTGAACTTTCCACGGCCTTGCGAGAAACGAGCCCTGAAGAAGCCCAGAGAATACCACCGGTTGAATTGGAAAAGCGACGCCAAAATCTGCAAGCCGAGTTTGCTGATGTCCTGGCTTGGCTGGCCACAATTGCCAATGTCGCCGAAGTCGATTTGGGCGCCGCGATCGCCGACAAATATGGCTCCGGTTGCCCGGGCTGTCAGGATTTTGTTTGCGTTTGCCCGGACGAAGAAAAACCCTAAGACCTCGCCGAAAATGGCCTCGGGGATTATCCTATTGATTGTCAGTTTTCGGATAGGACTTAAATGGAAACCCGACGCGTTAGCGAGGGCGGATTGAGTTGCCACTTCTTCCTCGCTTACGCGTCGGGTTACCTTCACAAACTTCAGTTGCCACTTCTCCTTCGCTTACGCGTTGGGTTACTTTCACAAACTTCAGTTGCCGCTTCTCCCTCGCTTACGCGTCGGTTACCTTCACAAACAACAACGCGATCCTTAATACTCTCAAGTGCGGATGCAAATCGAATCAAACTCAATTCATTATCTGCGCGATCGAGAGAACGTGCCCTTGGTCCGGCTGATTTGCTGCCTCCTGGTTTTTGCTACTGCGATCCTGTTTTTGGCCCAGTCGGCCTACGCGAGCAATCAAACTGGCGAAGGTGCTTCCAGTTCCCAGCACACCGTTACCATTGGAATCGACGGGCATGTTCGCTTGGGCAAATGGGTTCCTATTTTGGTCAAGTACTCCGTCGCTCCTTTGGTTGCTCCGGTGAAGTACGAAGTCACTGTACTCGATGGTGACGATGCGCCGATCACGTATGGTGGCGATCTGACGGTGGATGCTGAGAATCCTCAGCACTATCAAGGATTGGTGCGGCTGGGCCGGGCTTATGGTAGCGCTGAACTTCGGTTGTTGAGCGCTGATGGAAAATTCGAAACGATCAAATTGCCGCTGCGAGGAGAGAATAAAGTCGCGACCGTCTCGCGATCGACTCGGGATCTGATTGCGACGATTGAACCGACCAGCCATTTTAAATCGGCGATTGAATCGTACTCGTTGATCGGTTCGCGAGATGACTCACCCATCGTCGCTCGGATCGGCGATGACTTGCCGCATTCTTGGCTTGGTTATGACAGTGTTCAAGCCGTCTTGATGGTAACGTCAGACACCGAACTGATGAACAGAATTTCGCGTCGACAGATTGAGGCCCTTAAGAGTTGGGTCGAAAGTGGTGGTGTTCTGGTTGTCTCCGCTTCGAAAAACGCGAAGCAACTCCTGGCTCAGGGCGAATTGCTGGAGTCGTTCTGCCCGGGACAGTTTAACGATTTGGCTCAATGCGTCAGCAGCAATCGCCTGGAAACATTTGCCAATAGCGAGGAGCAATTGATTTCCAAGCGGGGAACCACCAACGGCGAACCGATTCCAATTTCGACATTTACTGAAATCAGCGGTAAGGTTTTGGTCGAAGCCAACAAGAAGACGCCTTTGATCGTCAACCGTGCGATGGGTTTGGGGGAGGTCATATTTGTCGGCCTTGATCTCGATTCAGATCGAGTGAAGCAATGGGGCGGAGGCGCTGGGTTAGTTGGTCGATTGGTGACGCTTTCTCAAAACGGTGGCGAAGGGCAAACGGGGCAGCAGGGGATCCGAGGTACGTCGGTTTCTACGTTCGGATACGAAGACCTGATCGGTCAGCTGCGCGTGCCGTTGGATAGTTTTTCCAGCGTAAAATTCGTTGCCTTCACATGGATTGCCCTTTTGATCGGGCTTTACATTCTTTGCATTGGCCCCGGAGATTTTTTCTTTTTGAAAAAGCTGTTGGGCAAGATGGAACTGACCTGGATCACATTCCCATTGTTGGCACTGTTGTTCTGTGGTTTGGCGTGGGGCATTTCACGCATGACCCGGCCGGATTCAATTCAAGTCAACCAGCTTGAGATCATCGACATTGACACCATCGATGGCCGGGCCCGTGGATCGGTTTGGTCTAACCTTTATAGTCCACGGGGAGGTTCGAAAAGCATCGATATCGATGCCAAACACAATCTTGGATTCGATATTGATTCCAGCGTTTTGACGTGGCATGGTTTGCCTGGGGATGGCTTAGGTGGCATGTGGAGCAGCCCAACCCCGGGGCTTTCCAAAACAGGTTATCATCAAACGATTGAGTCCGAACCTGAGCAACAGCGTGCCAAAATTGCGATCGCCAATTTGCCGCTTCAGGTGTCTTCGACCAAACCGATGTTTGGACAGTGGTGGGCCGATAGTGGGATTTCAAGAACCAGTCGGTTGACCTCGCAGGGAGGTCGGTTGGGTGGAACGGTCACCAATCCATTCCCCTTCCAGTTGAAGAACTGTCGATTGATTTTCGAGAACTGGGCTTACATTCTCGATTCACCTCTGGATCAGGGCGACACATTTGATGTTCGCACCGAAACCAATGAAAAAACGCTTCGGGCGTTGATGACCCGAAAGTTCAAAAAACTGGATGAAGACAATCGAAGCAACAATACTGCCTGGGATCCAACTGATACCAACACCAGTCGCATTGCCTCGATGATGATGTTCTATCAAGCCGCTGGTGGCGGCAACTACACAGGGCTGACCCATCGCTATCAGTCGTTTACCGACATGTCTCACAATCTGTATCTCAACCGAGCGGTGTTAGTCGGCGAGATTGATCAGGTTGGAGCAGAACTGCTTGTTGATCAAGCCCGTGTGACGGACCAATATGATCATGCACGCACACTCGTCCGCGTCGTTTTGCCAGTCAAGTTCAAATAAGCAACCCAGCGACTTCACCGTTCGTTCACCTCCTGGATATTCCAATGATCAAGACTGAAAACCTGACCAAGAAGTACGGTGAGCTGTACGCGATCAAAGGCATCGAGATGAACCTTGAAAAGGGCGATCTGTTTGGCTTTATCGGACCCAATGGTGCGGGCAAGACGACAACGATGCGAATCATCGCCACGCTCTCTGAACCGTCCTGGGGGGAAGCGTATGTCTGTGGGCATTCGATTTATAACGAGCCCAAAGAGATCCGCCGACTGGTCGGATACATGCCCGATTTTTTCGGCGTCTATGATGACATGAAAGTGATTGAGTATCTCGAATTCTTTGCGGCAGCCTATCGAATTAAGGGGCCCGCAAGACGCAAGAAATGTGACGAGATGCTGGAAGTCGTTGATCTGGATTTTAAGCGAGATGCATTTGCCAATACGCTTTCGCGCGGCCAGACTCAGCGACTTGGGCTGGCTCGTGTTCTTTTGCATGACCCGCAAGTGTTGTTGCTTGATGAGCCGTTGAGCGGTCTGGATCCGCGGGCCAGAATCGAAATGCGGAATCTGCTCCGGCGGCTTGGTCAGACCGGTAAGACGATTATTGTCTCAAGCCATATTCTTCCTGAGCTGGCTGATGTCTGTAATAAAATTGGCATCATCGACCGCGGGGTGATGAGCTTTTCCGACGACGTGGCTGCGGTGATCAAAAAGGTGCGCGATCAGATTATTCTGCATATTGGAGTTGCAGAGAGCCAATCCGAAAAACCTGATCAGCAAGCCACGCGTGCGATCAGGTTTCTCGACTCCATAGCAGATGTTGAATCGGCCGTTGCGGGTGACGGGTATATCGTCGCTACGCTCAAGAAAGAAGTCGAAGACTATTCCGAGATTCCAAGTCAGTTGATCGGCGAGGGGTTCAAGTTGACGTTGTTCCGCGAGGAAGAGGTCAATCTTGAATCAGCGTTTATGGCGTTAACCAAAGGTACGGGGACGAACTTTTAAAAGCTGGCCCGATCGCAGGTGTCCCGTCGAGCCAGCCCATTCAAGTTGATCTCTGACTAAACGTGGTCACTCCGTCGGCGTCGAGCAAGACCCATCAAGCCGATTCCCAATGCGGTCCTTGGCTCAGATGGCATCTGGACCATGTTCGCCGGTGCGAATTCGGATGCAGTCGTCCAGCGGCAATACAAAGATCTTTCCGTCGCCAATTTCACCATCGTCGCCGGTTCGTCCGCCAGCAATGAGAGCGGAAACCGTTGGATCGACGAACTCTTCGTTGACTGCGATTTGAAGCTGGATTTTTCGGCGAAGATTGACCGTCAACTCGTCGGCATCAACCATTGGTTCATGGCCCTGCTGGCGCCCAAACCCTTGACAGTCCATGATTGTCAGCCGGAATACTTCGACTTGTTTGAGCGCATTTTTAACCGAGTCTAAATGATGCGGTTGAATGATTGCAATAATCAACTTCATGATGTTTGGAAGTGAGTTATTAAGTCACTCTCCGTGTGTGAATGAAAGGAGAGCCGACGTTGTTTATTTAATCTTCCATCTCGTCAAACAATGCTTCAACGTATTGCTGGACATCGAAGGGAGCAAGATCTTCGATCGCTTCACCCAATCCTACATACTTGACCGGCAGGTTAAACTCCTGACGAATTGGAATTGCCACGCCGCCTTTGGCGCTGCCATCAAGTTTGGCCAACACGATTCCCGTGCAACCGGCTGCCTCAGAGAATCCACGAGCCTGGCTGATCGCGTTTTGACCCGCGGTAGCATCGAGGACCAGTAAAACTTCGTGCGGGGCTCCGGGGATCACCTTGTCCATTACCCGGCGGATTTTTCCGAGCTCGTCCATCAAGTTACTTTGAGTTTGCAGCCGACCGGCAGTGTCGACAATGCAGATTTGAGCACCATCAGTTTTGGCTTTGTCGACCGCCTGGTAAGCGACGCTGGCTGGGTCGCTGCCTTGTTTGCCGGTCACGATCGCACAGCCCAACCGTTGTGACCAAATCGTCAATTGCTCGACCGCTGCAGCACGAAACGTATCTCCGGCACCCAGGACGACTGAGTTGCCTTGGCTGGAAAACAGGTTTGCCAATTTGGCTATCGATGTTGTCTTGCCGGCGCCGTTGACTCCGACAACCATGATGACGGTCGTTCCTGAGTCAGCAATTTTCACCCCGGCGTCACTTTGCGCCATGATCTCGCCAATCGTAGTTTTGGCGGACTCGACCAAGTCGCTCATGAAGAGCTTACGGGCTCTGAATTTTGAATGAATGTCGTCCCGAATTTTGCTTGCTGGTCCAACTCCCATGTCCGTTTTGACCATATAGGCGAACAATTCGTCGAGAAATTCGTCGTCTACCAGTCGTCCCTCTTTACCGACCAGATCCCGGATGTCGGTGTTGAGAACATCGACAGTTTTCTTCATCGCCGACTTGAGCCGGGCAAACATTCCCTTTGGTTTTTTTTCTGACTCAGGCTTTTCCGGTTCAATGGTGGGCGTTGTTGCCACTGGAGGAGTTGGCTTTGGCGGTTCGTTTTGATCAACCGGTGCAGGAGGCGTCGCCGACTGACTAGTAGCCTCTGCAGCCTCGGAGGGCGCCTCGTTGACCGACCGATTATTGGAATCGGTTTGAGGTGCTTCAGTCGGCGAGTTGTTTTTCTTCTTTCCGAAGGGATTCCAGATTGCCATTTAATTCTGCTCTTACAATTCAAGGTCAATTCAATGAGGTCCGTTTGGAACGTTGAATTTCTGGATTCACCGTTCCACGATTGCGACTCGCAACTAACTGCTAATTATTAGACGGTGGTCTGGGCTGCTGAGCATCGGCCGAATCGCCCTCGGGATGTTTTTTTTCAGGTTGTGGCTCCTGGGCAGCTTCGTCCTCGCGCCTCATCAGCCGATCCAACACTCCGTTGACGAACTGCGACGAGTTGTTGGTCCCGTAGCGTTTGGCCAACTCAATCGCCTCGTTGATTACAACTCGGTCGGGAGTGTCGGTAAACAGGATTTCATAAGCACCCAGTCGCAAAACATTTCGATCTGTCGCTGCCATCCTCGATAGTCGCCAGTTTCTCGCTGTTTTCTCCAGTTGTGCGTCGACATGCTCCTGGTACTTACGAACTCCAAACAGCAGCTGTTTCGCAAAGTCGATCAACGACTCGTCATGATTTAAACGCGAAGTGATAAACTGTAACCAGATGTCTTCTGGTTGGTCAGCGTTCAAATCGTTTTGATAGAGAACTTGAAGAACGATTTCACGGGCACGGCTACGGCGAGACATAAAGTTTAAGTATTTGAACGAGTGGTTAACGGTTCCGCAGATTCTACGAAAATCCAGTGCCAAAGTGAATCGGGCGACTAGTGTTGGTCCCAGTTCATTTTGCGGTTAGAACTTCAATGGAAACCCGAAAAGCTAGCGATGGCCGACTCAGTTGGCGCTTCTTCCACGCTTGCGCCTCAATCTGTGAAGATCTATGGTTAAAGAATTCTTGACGATTAGAACTTACGCGGAATCGTTCTGCCACGAATCACACGAATAAAAACGAATTCTATCTCGCTAATATTCATGTCGGTTCGTGTGATTCGTGGCTTGATTTCCTCTGCTTCGATGGAAGACAGGTCTATGATTGGCTGGCCTGGATCTCTTTGAAGAGTAAGAGCATATGAATTGCGGCTTCGGCAACCTCGATGCCTTTGTTGCCAACCTCGCCGCCGGCGCGCTGAATTGCTTGATCCATCGTGTTGACCGTCAGTACTCCAAAGGCCACAGGGATTTTATAGTCCAAAGCCAATCTTCCCAAGTTGTTGCTGACCGCGGTATTGATGTGTTGGTCGTGCGTCGTTTCGCCGCGAACAACGCACCCAAGGGTCAATACTGAGTCACAATCTCCAACATCGAGAACTCGTTGGACAGCGCTGGGAATTTCCCATGCTCCGGGAACCCAGTGGGTCTTAATTTGATTGGCTGGGACAAGATTGCGGGTCAGCGTTTGAACTGCACCATCGAGTAGTTTCTGTGTGATGCTGTGGTGGTACTTGGAAACCACGATAGAAAAACGACAGTCTGATACCGATCCTGATGTGCCCTGAAGTTCTTGAACCACGATTTGCCCCATGCTGAATAGAAAGCCCGCCGCCGACAGCGGAGTGACGCATCGTAGCAAAAATAATCGGCTGTGTTGATTGGGGGGCGAGTTTATCGCTAGGGACGGAACGCACGCATGCGGGGCGATTTTTTTCCCCACGGGTTTTGGTCGCAACATCGCAGACCTGATCCAATCCCGATGGGATTGTGTGCGTTAGGTGTTCATTGTCAAGGTTCAAGAACCTTGGGCTATTGATCTAACGCCGTTGGCGTAAAAACGAAATGCCTATCGCTCACTCCTGCACAACATCTGTCGGTAGACGCGGCAGTAGGTCGCTTTAAGTGTCCAGAGTCCCAGTCACGATAGAACTCGGAGTCCCAAGCCGGCAGACTACAGTCCACCGGAGGCTTTGAGGCTCATCAAAAACTCAGCATTGGTCTGGGTTTTTTTAAGTCGTGTCGTCAGCAAATCCATGGCATCGGGAGGATTCATATCGCTAAGGACTCTTCGGACCTTGCAGATACGATCGTACGCATCCTCGTCGAGAAGTTTTTCCTCACGGCGAGTTCCACTGGAATTGATTTCGATCGCAGGCCAAACTCGTTTGTCTACCAAGGAACGATCCAGAACGATCTCCAGATTTCCGGTTCCTTTGAATTCTTCGAAAATGACCTCGTCCATTTTGCTGCCGGTGTCGATCAGCGCGGTCGCCAGAATGGTCAGCGACCCACCCTCCTCAAGTTTTCGAGCCGAGCCAAAGAAGGCTTTGGGTTTTTGCAAAGCGTTGGCATCAAGTCCGCCTGAGAGTGTCTTGCCAGATTGAGGGCACTCGGAATTCCAAGCTCGCCCCAGGCGCGTGATCGAATCCAGAAAGACAACGACATCAACCCCTGATTCAACAAGCCGCTTGGCTTTCTCCAGCACCATTTCGGAGACTTGAATGTGCCTTGAGGCAGGCTCGTCAAAAGTCGAACTGATCACTTCGCAGCGATCGCCTTTGACTTCCCGCTCCATGTCGGTCACCTCTTCGGGCCGCTCGTCGATCAACAGCATGATGACATAGGCTTCGGGGTAGTTGGCCAGGGTTGCTTGAGCCATGCGCTGCATCAGAACCGTTTTTCCGGCTCGGGGTGGACTGACGATCAAGCCGCGTTGGCCAAATCCAATCGGGGCGATCATGTCAACGATTCGCGTGGACATATCTTTGGGGTTATGCTCCAGGATAATTTGGGTGTCAGGGTGCAACGGAGTCAATTCATCGAAACCGGGGCGCTTGGCACTATCAGAGGGGTCAAGGCCGTTTACCGATTCGACCCTCAGCAGAGCAAAGTATCTTTCGTTCTCTTTGGGAGGTCGTATTTGACCTTTGACGACGGCACCATTCTTCAAATTGAATTTTCGAATTTGGCTGGGTGAAACATAAATGTCGTCAGGACAATTGAGATAGTGATATTCCGGGCTTCGCAAAAATCCAAAGCCGTCTGGTAGAATCTGCAGCGTCCCTTGCCCGCACATGATCCCGCGCGTTTTGACCCGCTCTTTGAGAATGAGAAATATCAATTCACGCTTGTCTTTTTCTGCAATGTCTTCAACGCCCTCCTGAGCGGCGATCTTGGACAATTGAGTGACCGACATTTTCTGCAGTTCAGTGACGTTGATGACCTCGTCGCTGGAGCCAGACTCACGTTTTTTAGGGTCGATTGCCTGGGCTTCTTCGCTGGTAATGCTCTCGGCGATCGAAATCGGTTCACCGTTGGATTCGATTTCTTTCAACTTTTCGCTGACTTCTGGGTTCATGGATTCGCGTGATCTAGCGACTTTGTCGGACAAGCGATGGCGCCCATTGCCTGTGCTGGTTCTACGTGTATCTGACATTTTGTTCTCCCGATTTGGCGAAAGGGTGAGGAGTTCGCCAATCCTTTGGTTGGATTAAAAAAAATCTGATGGGGATTCAAACTCGGAAGAAACTGCCAGTCCCCAAGCTTTCCAAAGCTTGAATGCTTGACTGTACAATTCTGTTCTCGATCCGGAGTTGTCGATCAAGTCAGTCGATTTCGACCGCTTTTGAAGAATCGGGAGTTGTTGTGACTCTCGTTGGGCAAGTTCGTCGTCGTCCCAGCCACGTTGGCTTGCACGCTCTCGACGTAGTTCGATGTCTGTGTGAACAAATACAATTTTGTCGCACAGTCGATCCCAGTTCGCTTTGAACATCACTGGAGCGTCCAACACTACCGCAGGCAAATCGGATTCAGATTTGAGCCTTAAAAGCTCACTCTGAATTCTAATTCCAATTTGCGGGTGTGTAATTTCCTCCAGGCGTTCCAGCGATCTGGCACCTTGGGGTGTTGGATCAAAAACGATCCGTCCCAAAACACGTCGATCAATCTCGCCTTCCTGTAGAACAATTTCCCCAAACTGCCGGACGATCTTATCGATCACACTGGCGTCACGTAACACCTCGTGTCCGACCCGATCGGCGTCAAGAATCTCTGCTCCAAAGCGTTCAAAGCAACGAGCCACCAAGCTCTTTCCGCTGGCAACCCCGCCTGCTATCCCGATAACAAGCATTGATTCATTTCGCAAACTGGTAGTAAGTGTCCGGGAAGGTTCCCGGTCTCTACAGAATTTGGTCAGCGTAGATTCGACAACAGGTGGGTCCGATTCTAACGCGACAAAATGCTGAAGAGAAAATCATTCCTCCGTCAATTTCATCTTCCGATGAAACTCTCCCGAAATCTCAATTCAGTTTAACACTTCAATGAGTATTGAAGCTCAACCGACTTAATCTCCCGTCTCCATTTCGAGATCCAATTTTTTGGACCTCATCTCGCTATAATTAATTACTTACAGCGATGTCGTCTCGTCTCAAGACTCTCTTACAATAGCCGGTATTCCTTTAATTTTCTAGCGTAATGTCTTTAACCATCGGCACTAAAGCGGGATTTTGTCCCTAACTACCTGCGTGAAGTCGCATTATGATGTCCCCAAGAAGGCATCATCTCACTCGCAAGCTTCCCTAGAGGCTGTATTGAGCGTTAATTTGGATAGGTCAAGGCAAGTTGAACGCGTTGCTTGGATCGTAATTTTTAATAGATTAGTCGAGGTGAGCTTTCAAGGCCGCGCGGCTAACTGCAAGCTGGAGAATGATTTATTCGCGAGACTCATCGCTCCATTTTTAAGCAAACCTAAAAAATAGTTGAGTTAAATGACAACGATCAAATCGAAATCGAAAGTTAAGTTAGGAATCGTACCCACGCACTTGATGTTTGTTGGTGGATTGGTTCCCGACGAAAATGGAAAGATGCCCCGAGATGGGGAAGGCAATTTGATTGTTGTGGCCAACATGGAAAAGCTGGTTTCGGAGTCTAAAGCCAAGATCAGTTGCGTCCAGGTCCCGTACTTTCCCGGGCTCGATGAGTCGGACGTTGCCGAGATGGTCGCTAGATTCAGAAACAACGATCTCGAAGTTCACTTCATTTTGATGGTCGGCGGCGCCGATCCGATGGAGCCAGCCGATGAGGATGCGGTCGTCGAAATGTTGAGTGCAGGTTTATCAGCTGCCAAAACACATGGCGTTGCCCATGTTTCCTCGACCTCGGTGGAGGCTTGGATGCAGGAAGGTGCCAAGCCCAAAACCGGTGCGGACTTTGATGCCGCGATTGCGCAGAACGTAAAGCTGCATGCTCGTGCTGCCCGCGAAGCTGATGTTGAAAATTCGTGCATTGAAGCATGGCACATTGAGTTCCTCCGGGGTGGTGAGTTTCAAACGTTCACCGATGTTGGGAAAATTTGGAAGTTCGTCAGCGCTGCAAATCAGGAAATGGGAAGTCCATTTTTCAAAGTCATGATTGATGCTGCTCATTGCGGCGATTCCGACTTGACGATCCCTGAGAACGAAGTGCTGATCGACGAGATTGCCGCGGGAGGAGCGCTGGGTATTTTTCACGCCTCGGCCAAAACGACTCGGGGTTGTCTTTCTACCGACGATGGCTGGATTGGTGCGTTATTAACCGCTTGCGCCAAAACTGGTGGCTTGGAGTTTGCGTTCGTAGAAATGTTTCATCACGAAGATCCCGCCCTGGAAGCGCTTCGAAGCTACGACGCCAATCACGGTATTGATACGCGCGACGGGCGAAGCTACGACGAAGCGGTTTTGGATGGCGTCGTTGAGGTGTCTCGGAGGCTCAACAACCTCGTAACGCGCGGCGTATTGCAATAATGTTACGGAAGAGGCGCGCCGCGGTTCGCTACTTCTCGATCGCCGCTTACACGGGCAAGAGTCTGCTCCAAAGGTCAACGATGTAACCTTTTCGAGTGGGCTAGTGAGAGTTTTAGGGGTTCAGATCTGGGTCGTTTTCTGGTCACACATGGAAAATGGTTGGCTGGAAATGATTGGCACAACGCCAAATACCCGTGTAAACGGCTTGATTGGAGTTCCCAGATCGGTCGTCAAATCCGGTCGACTGGATCAGACCCTGAAAATTTGACTCTTTTTGAGCCCCATCTAGTATTAAGCGTTGGCAAAATATCGGTTTGAGGATTTATCTGGGCGACAGCGTGTGATAGATCCTTTAATTGAGGCGCTCCTGTTGTACCGCTTGCAAGCAGTACCATCATGACGCTGTCAAAGGACTCCGATAAAACATCAAAGCTATGCTAAATCCGGACTATGTTTGGATTTTTGCACTATGCTTGTCTTTGTAGCGCCAAATAACTGTGTTTGGTTGGGACCAACCCAAAAACTAACGAAACTTTTTTTGCCGATTGACAATCGTCTTCGGCCAGTAGGAGATCTCAATGGCTGCCAGAGAAAATCAAGGACTCTTGATTGCCGTCATTATTTTGGTGTTGCTAACACTCGTGTTGGCACTTGCTGCATTTCTTGGTTTGTCCAAAGCCAGTGAGAACTCGGATAGTAAAATTCAGTCCGAAGCCGACGTTGCATATTATAAAAAGCTCTCCGAAGGTTATCAAAATCAAACAGAAATCTTGAAAGCGTTGGCAGGTGATTTTGGCCCTGACGTCGCCAGCGCCGAGGGTTTGCTCGACAACATCAATCGGCTTCCCAGCGGGTTTCAAGGCTCGCAGCAAGCGACGCTGCAGAGTATCGCCGACGAAGCAAAGACAATTCTCGAAGCCTACAAAAAGGACGTGGCTGGAACTGCCACTGACGGTGGCGAAGCCTCATGGCGTCAGCTCATCAGAAATCTAAATGGTTTGGTCGCTAAAAAGAACAACGAATACAACATTCAAGTTCGGCAATCTGAGGCAGCCGAAGATAATGCTGCCGACGCAATCGCTAAGGCAGAAAATGCAAATGAAGCCTTGCAGACAACCTTGGATGAAACGGAAGATAAATTGAAACAGCAAAAGGTGCTTGCTAGTGAGAATGCAGCCAAGCTAACGGCTTCGCTTACCCAGGCTGAAAAAATGATCACAAAATTGAAAAAGGAATTTAGTGAACTCCAGCAAGTCGCCAATCAGGATCTTCGGGATGCCGAGAATTTAAAGATCCAGCTTACTAACGACAACACGTTGCTTAGGACACAGATCAATCAGTTAAGACGCGAAAATTTCGATCGTGCTGACGGGCGAATTATCAACGTTTCGGCTGGGCTGAGGACGGTTTACATCAGTCTGGGAAGCAACGACGGGCTGACCAACAATCAAACGTTTGCTGTTTACGACAGAGAGATCACGAACTTCGAGAAGGGTCGGCACAAGGCGAAGGTCGAAGTCACCAAGGTTTTCGCGCATCGCTCTGAAGCCAGAATCACCGACGAGGATCCGACTTCTCCGATTCTTTCAGGTGACCACGTGCTGACAGCAACTTGGGATCCTGGCTTTTCAGTTCCAATCGCGTTGGCAGGTGTTTTTGATCTCGATGGTGATATTTATGATGACACGCAAAAGTTGATTCAGATGATCAAGCGTAATGGCGGCAATGTCGTAGCTTGGCACGATAAGGATGGCGTTGTTCAGGGTAAGATCGATTCTTCAATTCGATACCTTGTCGTTGGCGATGCTCCGGTTTCTGACGGAAATTCAGACCCCGAAGCCGCACGAAGAATCGTTATCGCCATGCAACAATTGCAGGAAGATGCCAACGCCAACACCGTAGAATTGATCGACTTGCAAAAGCTCTTAAACCGAATGGGGGTTCGTGCCAGACCAAAAACGGTTCAGTTCGAAAAGCGATCCGGTGGATTTCGCGAGCGTAGCCCAAGCGATGGCAGTGGCAGCAGGAATGGTAGTGGCAGCCGCAACGATGGCAGTGGCAGTCGTAACGAAGGTAGTGGTAGCCGCAACGAAGGTAGCAGCACTCGTTAAACTCGGTGACAAAGCTGAGTATTCGCAATTTGCCTAGAAGTGGTTTCGGACTATCAATTCAATATTTGTAGTGGACGAGGTCACGAGTCCTGCGATATTGCTTGCGGAGAAGAACTCGTAACCTCGCCCACTACGCGCGCCACTTGGCCGCTTGACGGAACGCCACATCAACACGAGCGGGGATCATCGTTTGGAACAAAAATGGTAACCCGAAGCGTCAGCGAGGGCGAAGCAAGCAACCGGCTCCGCCCATTATTCCTCATGGACGCTTACGCTCTTAAAAGATACATCAACCGTGCTTGTTGTCCACTGGTTGACCGTTTCATGCCTCGGCAATTTTGTTGCTTCTACTGAGCCGAAACCGCATCGTCGCCAAACGGATTTTGACTGCGTGGCATCCACTTGCACATCCCGATTCCCAGAAAGTACAGAAGGGTCAGGGGCACCGCGAGCAGCAGCATGCTGATCGGATCCGCGGGAGTCAGGAACATGGCGACCACAAAGATAATCATGACTGCAACTCGCCATTTCGACAGATAATCTTCTACTTGGAACAAGCCAATCCGGTTCATGAACAACATGACCAATGGCAACTGGAACGCGATTCCGAAACCAAGCGGCAGGAACATCACGAAACTCAACCACTCATTGATTCGCATCTCGGGCGCGATGCCCATGCTCCGATTAAACGAAAACAGAAATCCGAGTACTGGTTGGAAGACGAAGAAAAACGCCAACAGAACACCGGCGACAAACAAAGCGATACTAATCGGGAGGAAAACGTGAATGTATTTTCGCTCGTGGGGATACAGCCCGGCGGCGACAAACAACCAAAGCTGGTAGAAAACCCACGGGCCTGCGATCGTCAGACCGGTTAACAAGCCGGCTTTTAGCCAGACCCCAAATCCTTCCCCGACTCCCAGGGCTTGCGGCTTGAATTCGGCGCTTTCCCAGATTTCAATCGTCTGCAGGTTCGCCATCAACGGAGTGACTTGATCTGGAAAGCTTGAGCCAATCAACGCCAGATTCAATCGCCGGTTAAGAATCGAATCGAACTTCTCTTCAAGACTGTTTTTGATTTTGGCCAATGGCTTGGGTTTTTTCGGGGAGAGCATTTCCCGCAACCCGCCTGTGCCCTCAGTAAGTTCGGTCTCAAACGCGGGTGATTTGAACAGAGATTCGTTTCTGGAAAGTCGATTGACCACGTCGATAACTGATTCAATGTCGGTTGGAGAAGGTTCGCCTTTGGACGCGGCAACTCGTTTGAGGGTCGCTTGGTCGGTCGGAACGACAGCCTGCCAAAGCGCTTTTCGTTTGTCGATTGTTTTCTGGTCTGGCCCGGTCTGATTGGAGAGGTGGTTGCAAAAATCTACCAACTTTCCGGGGACAATATTGCCAGGCCCAAACGAATAAGGCTCGACCTCGATTTTGGTTCCCAGGTCAGGCACCAGTTCACTGATCGCTTTGAGCAATTGCTGCGGCGCGATTTTGACTTGCCGAGGTGCCAGGCGTTCGTCGTCGATCCAAGGCAGGTATTCCGGTGGGACAAATCCGTACTTTCCCGTTAGCTCGGATTTGGCGTCCTGAGTCTCGTACTCTTCGATCGCATTTTTGAGCGGCTGAACCAGAATCTGGACGACTTGATTGGCGAAAAGGAAGCCAAAGATACAGCCAATTGCCACTCCGTAGAGCGCCCTGATGAGTACAGTGCGAAGCTCTTCAAGGTGGTCGCCGAACGACATACGACTGGACTCGAATAGATCTTCGTTGGGTTGTCGAAAATTCATATTCAGAGTTTCTCAGGCCGGCGACGGTAGCTTGGTTGCACGAAAAGCGTAGTAGTAATATGTTGACCTAATCCCATTAATAATCAATGCCTGAATTCAATCCTCCTGATCTGCCGATGGGCAGACGAGGGTTGTATGCGTCGCCCCAGTTGAACTAGCGACCTAGACGAGGTTGAGGGTTTGCCAGTAAGTAATGTGGCGGACTGTTCAGCTTGGCTGTTCAGGTTCAGCTTACTGGTTCAGCTTACTTTAAGTCAAAAATATCACGGAGCGTTTCAGTATGTACCCCTTGCGATTTGAGCCCTTGTTTCGTCGATATATATGGGGTGGTCGGCGGCTGGCTGATGTTCTCAAAAAACCGATCGGAGATCAGACGGCGGCTGAAAGCTGGGAAGTCGTCGACCATCAAGACGACCAAAGCATCGTCCGGTTTGGCGATTTGTCTGGTAAGTCGTTGCGAGAACTTATCGCGGAGCATGGAAACGATTTGATCGGTAGCCAATTGATGGAAAAGATTTCCTCGGATAGTCTTCCCGATCATCTACGAAATCGCTTCCCGCTATTGTTGAAGTTTCTCGATGCTAACAGGAACTTGTCAGTACAGGTTCATCCTGACGATGAATTCGGCGCTACGTTGTCGCCACCGGATCTTGGTAAGACTGAAGCCTGGTATGTGATGCACGCTGACCCGGGAGCCAGGATTTATGCTGGGCTTAAGTCTAACGTTACCGCTGAGAGTTTTCGCGCTGCGATCGAGTCTGGTGATACCGAATCGACGTTACACAGCTTTGAGCCTAAACAGGGCGATTGTGTTTTTATCCGCGCTGGAACTCAGCACGCGATTGGAGCCGGGTTGTTGATTGCCGAGATTCAACAAGCCAGTAACACGACGTTTCGTGTTTACGATTGGGGGCGAGTTGGGGACGATGGTCAGCCCAGAGAATTGCATATTGAACAGGCGATCAAAGCCACCGATTTCAGCCGAGGCCCGGTAGCTTGCGAGAAAAACCAACCGACCGATGATCCGCAGTGGCAGACGGTTGTGCGTTGTGAGAAGTTTGAAATGAGGCGAGGTAAGTTTGATTCGCCGGTTTCAGTCGGCGGGGACCAGCGATTTCGAATCCTCGCAGTTACCGATGGCGAGATGTCAGTTGCCGGCGATCCCAGCGGCATGCCGATGAAGCTAAGTGATACCATGCTGTTGCCGGCTTGTTTGGGGCCCACCGAGTTGACGCCGGAGCAGGGCGGTGTCGAGGTGTTGGAGATTTTTGTGCCTTGATGGTTACCGTGTCGCAGCGCTTCAGCCAATGTGAGGTTGGGCGGTGGCAGGTAGTTCAACGCATCGCCCAATGCCGACACCCAGCCAAAGGAAAAAACCAACCATTTTTGAGGGAACCAAACTGGCTCAACGCAACATGGCTCTCGCGGGGCGAGGCCCACGCGGTTAAACGACGATGGTTAAATCCAGGGCTGATGATTCACTTAGCGGTATTTTTAAGCAGCGCCACGGCGAACCCCAGCAAGTCATTCTTTGAACGATAGACGTCGCCAAGCCTCTTTAATTGGGCCGGGTTTCTGGCAATCTCGAAAACGCTCGGCGCGATGCCGATGGTTTCTTCATTGCCCATCAGTTGCTGTGTTGCGACTTCCAGCGCCTCATCGATCTTTCCCACTCGCACCAACAGATCGACTAATGTCTCGTCTGCCACTGGCCCGAATTGGTCGGCAGCGACCGATTCAGTTTTACTTTTGAAGTGTTGGACCGTCTGGTCAACCTGCTCGCCCAGCAGAGCCGAAAAGAATAAGCCGTGGTCGAGATAGGTATCTTCAAACGGCGGTGCACTGGGATATTGAAAGTCCTCGGGCAGCTTGGAACCGAAATTCGCCAACTGATTAGCGACGAGAATGTCGTCTGAGTCTTCAAGCAATCTTGCGATCCGCATCGCCGAAGCAAGGTGAGTCGGGTCAATATGACGTGCTCCATCAGCTGACAACCCAGGGAACGATTCGATGATTTCACTCAGTGACAAATTGGAACTCAGCGGGGTCGATTCGGAAGGTTGTTCTTGATCTTTTAGCGATTGCCGGACGCTGTTGAACAGTTCATCGTGAATGTGATGTACCAACGCACTGGCCATTTGGCGCTGCACAATAGCATCAAACCTGGGTGCTTGAGTATCGAACGTCGTGATTCCATCGCAAGTTCCGTGATGCTTTAAAAGTAACGCAAATCCGTAGCTCGGAGCAGCGCCTTGTAAAATAGCGACTTCGATTATCGCGTCGACGTTTTCCTCATTAGGAACGATGGAACAAACCAGTTCTTCATTGAGCCGCTTGTCACCGACTGGCTGAAGGTAGGCCCAACCTTGCTGAATCTCTCCAGATTTGAAAAACAGCGTTCCCACCTCGCGGCAGGCGGACAGCAATCCGTCTTCGAGTTCGCGCTGTTGCGCCTGAGTCAAATCGTCCGGCTGTTGCGAGTAGATCAAAGGCAAACCGAGCCCGTGCCGACACTTCATCTTGAGGATTTCGAACAACTTGAAGAAGTCATTACTGTTGCGAAAATGACTTTCGAGAAATTCAAGTGATTTTTCGACGCCTGATTCTTCTGAGATGCGTTGCAGTTCGTCGAATGGAGTCAAGGACATGTGGTCTGGCCTGCTTTGGACAACGCTCGTCGGCAGTGCCTGACCTACATCTTGCCAGAGGCCTGCGAGTTTTAGCTTCAATGTTCGTTTCGTAAGTTTCCCAATATTGAGTCATTTGTAAATAGTAGTCAGCCGCAGCAAAGCGGTGTTGCAGTCTCGGTTGACCGGTTTGCACCCTATTCACGCTTGCCCAGTGCGTTAGCATTGTTTTCATGAAGCTTTGCGATGACAACTCCAGCGCCTTTGCTGATCTAAAGATCGCTTGCGCAACCAACGAGAATTTCAACGAACACATCGTTGAAATTCTTCGGGCCATTGAGTCTCGCAACGGCTCTGCTTTGGTTTATGATTTTGGGTTGTCCCGAGGGGCTTCCATCCCGGTATCGGAAATCGCCAACCAGATGCTGACGGCAGAGATCGAAGGGGTGATTTTTGTGACCGGCGTCGGTGTTCGTGAGTTTGTTAAGCAAGCTTCACGTACCGTCGAGCGGCAACGGTTTCTTGATAGTCTGGCCGACATGACAACCATTGCCGGTTCAACAGCTGCCGGAGCAGCGCTGATTTCACTTGGTATTACACCGACCTTGACGGTTGACTCGGCAAAGTCATGGCGCGACATCTTGATGTGCCTCGATCGACAGCGACCGGTGGTGAACCAAACCATTGCTCTGGAGGAATCGGCAGCGGTTTTGGGATTGATTGGAGGTCTCGAAGCGCGTGGAGCAAGAGTTTCGCGCGTCGTTAACTTTCCTCAGTCGCTCCCTGGGAGCCCACAACCTATAATTGATTTTTTCGAGCAGATCGAAGCCGGTGACTTTCACGTAATGCTGGTGCCAACGGCTGAGATCGCGACAAGATACTGCTTTCTGGCAAAACATTTTGGTCGGGCCCGTTTGACGAGCCACTTGCTGGACAATCATATTGTCATCACCATCGGCCAAGATCCTGCGGAGATACTTCAATACAGTGGGATTACGGTTGATTTTGCAACCAGCACTGTCGAGCCTGGCTCGGCGATCATCGAGATTGCCGACAAGATACAACAAATCAAAAAACAGAAAACGATTATTCGAACCAATATGTCTGGACCCAACACTAGCTCTGCTGATCAAAATGCTCCCTGGTACGACAGCCCGTTCATGAAAGCCTGCCGTGGTGAGCCAACCGATGTCACGCCAATCTGGATGATGCGTCAAGCGGGGCGTTACATGTCGGAGTATCGAGAAGTTCGGGCGAAAGTCTCATTTCTTGACCTCTGCGCCAACCCGCAGCTGTGCAGCGAGGTGATGTGTACCGCCGTCAACAAGCTTGGTGTTGACGCTGCAATCATCTTTTCGGATTTGCTGCCAATTCTTGTGCCGATGGGCTGCGACCTTGAATTCGTTAAAGGTGATGGGCCGGTTATTCACAATCCTGTCCGCACCAGTAAGGACATTGACCGCATCAAGCCACTGGAGAACAACGACGCGCTTCAGTTCGTCATGGACACCGTCACTCAAACCCGCAGTGATTTACCCGCCGACATGCCGCTGATCGGATTTGCGGGTTCGCCATTCACGCTGGCCAGTTACATGATCGAAGGCGGATCGAGTCGCAACTACGCATTTTCAAAAGCCTTGATGTACAGCGATCATGGAGCTTGGGATCAGCTGATGCAACATCTTTCCAATTCGATCTCGATTTATTTAAAAGGCCAAATCGAAGCCGGTGCCCAGGTGGTTCAACTATTTGATTCCTGGGCCGGTTGTTTGAATTTCGAAGACTATCGAACCTACGCGTTGCCATATGTTCAAAAAATTATTGCCAGTCTTCCTGCGGATGTTCCCGTCATCAATTTTGCGACCGGCAATCCGGCGTTGTTGCCTTTGCTGGCTGACACTCGGGCCTCGGTAGTGGGAATTGACTGGCGAACGCGGTTGGATGACGCTTGGCAAACAGTTGGGTTTGACCGAGCCGTACAGGGCAATCTGGATCCCACAATTTTGTTAACCAACCCCAAAGAGATTCGTGCGCGGGCCAAGGTGGTTCTTGATCAGGCGGCAGGTCGGCCGGGGCATATTTTCAATCTGGGACACGGTATTCTCCCGCAGACGCCGGTCGACAACGCAATCGCTTTGGTTGATATAGTCCATGAACTGAGTCAGCGGTAATGTTCTCTCGCTCACGCTTCGGTTACGGAACAGCACGAAATTGCTTGGCACGCGAGGAATAATGTGGATTAGCGAGAAGCGGCAGTTGACTCCGCCCTGGCTGCCGTGTCCAGACTGTGATTTTATCAAACCCATGGAGCGATAATGGTAACCCGACGCGTGAGCGAGGGAGAAGCGGCAATTTACTCCGCCCTCGCTTACGCGTCGGGTTACCATTTTGGCTCCTTTCCTTTTTGAAAGACTTCGTGCATTGCGCTTGGAAATCCGTACAATATCAGCAGCTAGTTTGAACCTTACCGGAACCGCTAATGGCCGCGCTTGACAATCCAGTACTCCAACGGGAATTACTGGTCAATTTGAGAATGCCGCGTGCATTTGTGCTTCTTCTGCTCTACCAAGTCCTGCTGGCGGCGGTTGTCTACTTCGCTTGGCCCAAAGACACGCTCGTTGACCTGACAAAGAATCCTGAGTCGACCAGTCGCTTGGTCGACCTGTTTTTTCTTGGCCAGTATATTCTAGCTTCGCTGATGGCACCGAGTTTTTGTGCTGGTGCTATCTCGGGCGAAAAAGAACGTATGACCTACGAGATGCTGCTGGCCAGCCCCATTCGACCCGAATCAATCGTGATGGGGAAATTGGTTGCGGCCTTGACCCATCTGGCGATCTTGATCTTCACCTCATTGCCCATCGTCATGCTTTGCTTGCCACTGGGCGGTGTTTCGTTTTACGAGGTCCTGGCGGCCTATCTGGCGCTCATTGCCAGTGTGATTACCTTTGGAATGATTAGCGTTGCGTGCGGGAGTTTCTTTTCCAGAACCAGCGCATCGTTGGTGGTTTCGTATCTGACGATTCTGCCTTTAGCGCTGTTGGGGATTATCTTTTGGGCGTCACTGAGCGAGTTTGGCGAGGCACGTTTTAAGCTCTCGGTCACAGTGATTCCCGGAATCGCCGCTTTCATTACGATTCCATTGTTCTACATCTGTAGCGCAAGGATGTTGTACCCTCCGGACTTCGGCAGTGAAGGCAAGGAAGTCATAGATCTCGAACAGGAATCTGCCCAAGCGGTCGGGCTGGTCATTCAGCGCGACCAGTTTCCTGATCGGCTGTTTGCCCCACCCAAGCGTGAAACGCTGATGGACGATGGTACCAACCCGGTCTACGACAAGGAGATGCGGAGCGAGATTTTCGGTCAAGGCACCTTGATGCTGCGATTGGCGATTCAAATCAGTATGGTCGTTGCGATTCCAGTGATGGCTTGGTGTCTTTATATCAAACGCCACTTGGCCCCGTGGTATATCTCCTACGTCGTTTTGTTCAACATTTTGATCGGCCCGGTGTTCTCGGCCGGTAGTGTGACCAGTGAACGGGAGCGGCAAACGCTGGACCTGTTGCTAACGACCGTGATTACGCCTTGGCAAATCCTCTGGGGCAAGCTGCTTTCAGGACTTCGGGTATCGAGCGTCCTATCGGCGTTTCTTTTGTGGCCCGTGTTTTTGGCGCTGATCATGGTATCGGCTTATTGGGCTAATCTGCTAACGATTGCCGGGTACGTCGTTATCTTCTTGCTGACTTGCTTGACGACGGCGATGCTGGCTCTTTTTTGTTCGACGATCTTCTCGAAAACCAGCACCAGCTTGATGGCCACTTACACAATCATTCTGTTGATGTATGTCGCTCCCCTGGCGGCTTCGTTTTTTGGAAACGAGTACTTCCCGCAGACCAGAGGCGCTGAGATCGCCAGTGCAATCACGGTGACCAGTCCGTTTGCTGCCGCCTTTGAGCTCCCGATCTATGTTGACGACTTTGATATTGATGGAGCCGCTGGCTGGCAACGTGCGAAATCAGGCCAATCATCGTTGTTTGGGTACCCACTCAAAGACCTGCGGCATTTCGGGGGCTACGTTTTATTTACGCTGACGCTAAACGCTACTCTGTTTGGGTTGATGATCTGGATGTTCAATTCGCGTTGGCGCGTTTCGTCGTCTCAGTAGGTACGAGCCAGACATTTCAAAACCTGTAGTGGGACTGCGCCAGAAGTCAGTCGAGCAATGAGTGCAAATGGTAACCCGACGCGTCATAGTATTTTGCATCAATCGTTACAAACCGTTTGTAGTACCGGCTTTAGCCGGCTGGATACTATTCCGCCTAAAGGCGGTACTACGAACATCACATTCAGTTTGATGCAAAATCCTAGCTAGTCAGCGAATAGCCTCGGTGATCCCCATTGTTCTTCACTTAGGCGTCGTGTTGCCAATGAAATTGTCAGCCTCTCTGCGAAAGAAGTGTACGGCGCGCTACGTTCGCCGAGCCAAAGGCGACTGAGTAAAGGCAATCACCGAGGAGGGAGGGAAAAAATCCATTCGCTTGGCGCATGTCACGATCTTTTGAGTAGCGTTAAAGCACCAACTGATCGTACAATCATCTATAGGCTTGCCCGCTTGGTAAGCCGCGATGAATCACTCCTCGGCAAAGGCATCCTACGATCTCTACGGCTCAGAACCAAAATCAGACTCACGCTCTGGGCCAGCTGCCGGCTCGAATGTCGCTTCGCTCGGCTTATCAAAACGTTCGGCAAAAGTTGTTTGATGCTCGCTGCGCTGACGGCTACTGGGAAGGCGAACTTTCTGCCTCAGCGTTATCCACCGCCACCGCTGTTAGCGCTCTTTCGTTTTACGCCGCCCAATTGAAGTCTGGCACAAAGGAAGACCAAGCCAAAATAGCTGAAATCGCGGACAAAGTTGATGCCGGGATCGAATGGCTATCCACCCAGCAGAATGAGGATGGAGGATGGGGAGACACCTGTCAGAACTACTCGAACATTTCGACCACGATGTTGGTCGTGGCTTCGCTTCATGCTGCCAACCGTACTCAACAGTTTGCAACAGCGATTGAAGCAGCACAGTCGTATATCGAATCACAGGGCTCGATCAACGGTCTCAGGAAAAGGTATGGCAAAGATAAGACGTTTGCCGTTCCGATTCTTGCCAACTGTGCGATGGCCGGAACCGTCCCCTGGAAGGAAGTTGCTTCGTTGCCCTTTGAGGCCGCCTGCGTGCCCCAGCGATTTTATAACTTGATGCAGTTGCCAGTGGTGAGTTATGCAATCCCGGCGCTGGTTGCGATTGGCCAGGCTAAGTTTATCCTTGATCCACCCTGGAATCCGCTGCGAAAGCTCTTGGGCAAGCTTTGTCTCAAACGCAGCTTGGCCGTTCTGGAAAAAATACAGCCAGCCAGCGGCGGATACCTTGAAGCCACACCGCTGACCAGTTTCGTTGTCATGGCATTGGTCAAGTCGGGGCGCTTCGACCACCCAGTCGTTCGCAACGGCGTTCGATTTTTGCTGGCTTCCTTTCGCCCTGAGACCAAAACAGCAGGGGCATCAAAGCACCAGCAACGTGCCGATCGCTCAACGGCGCAGGGCAGCTGGCCAATCGATACCAATCTCTCAATTTGGAACACAACGCTGGCGATCAATGCGCTTGCGAATTGTCCATCCGAGTTTAGCCGTGACGTAGAAACACTGAACCAGCCCATTGCCTGGGTTTTGGAAAACCAGAACACAGAGGTCCATCCGTTTACTGGTGCTCAACCGGGAGGCTGGGGGTGGAGCGATCACAGCGGCGCGGTTCCTGACGCCGACGATACCCCCGGCGCGATGTTGGCACTTGGCAACTTCATGAAGTACAGTTCCCTTGATAACTTGAATACGTTGGCAAGCGCAAAGTCGCCAACGATTTCTCCTGCCGCCAAGCATGCGACCCGTTGGCTGCTGGAATTGCAAAATCGGGACAAGGGCTGGCCAACGTTCTGTCGAGGCTGGGGCAAGCTTCCGTTTGACAGAAGCGGCAGCGACATTACGGCTCACGTGATCCGGGGGTTGTTGGCTTGGAACCCTGGAGATGCGAAAACCGAATCGGCAATTGAAAAGGGGTTTGAGTTTCTGCGCGACAATCAACAGGAAAATGGGAGCTGGCTTCCGCTTTGGTTCGGAAATCAAGACCAATCGGATGACGTCAACCCCTGTTATGGCACTGCCAAAGTGCTCATGGCTTATCGGGATGCAAATTCTTTCGATACCAAAGCGGCTCAAATTGGTTTAAGATGGTTGCGGGACCACCAGAATCGAGACGGAGGTTGGGGTGGCGGCAAATCAGTTCGCTGGCCTGATTCTCGTTTGGACAGTAGCAGTGTGGAAGAGACTGCGTTGTGCACGGAGATTTTGCTTGACGATGACGATCCGCGGTCGCAAGCCGCTGCTCAACGTGGTGTCGATTGGTTGATTGCTGCGGTTGAGTCAGATTGCGTCAATAAAAGTTGGCCGATCGGATTTTACTTTGCCAAGCTTTGGTACTTTGAAAAACTATATCCACTAATATTCGCCACCGGGGCGTTGGCAAAAGCGCTGCACATCGAAGAAAACAAACAACAAAACGATAATAAACGGCACTCTTGAATCGTCTTTGACAGGTTCAAACAGCCGAAAATGTAGGATTGGAAAAGCGACCTTGGTTGCCAAAACTGAAACTGGAACAGAGATAGATTCTCCGACAGACGAGAAAGCAAAACCGGTACGCCGGTCGAGGCGTCGTAAGACCGCTCATTTGAAACTCGTCCCGCAGACCAAGGAGTCCCGGGAAGCGCTGCGCGAAAAGTGTCGTGCCGTGGCTGATACGCTTGATCGCGATATCCCGCCGTCCAAAGATGAACTGGAATCGATCTCGCGTGCTTTGCTTACCGATGCCGGTTTGGAAGAAGGGTATCTCGGCTGGACGATGGTAGTTCTCTCAAGCTGTTTTTGGGAAGAACAAATTCAGTCCATCCCTTACTCGCGCCGGCTGTTCCTGTTGCCGCACTGCCTCAAGCACGCCGAAGGCTGCCCGGCCGATTACGACGAGTTTGGATTGGCGTGCAAGACCTGTGGTGCTTGTAGTATTGCTGATTTCCGAGGTGCTGCCGAAGAACTTGGGTACAAGGTTCTGGTCGCCGAAGGTTCGCCCATCGTCTTGAAAATTATCGTCAGCGGACACGTTGATGCGATTGTTGGCGTGGCCTGCTTGAACGTGCTTGAAAAAGCGATCGACAAAATCATGCTTGCCGGCATCCCTTGCATGGCGGTGCCGTTGCTCTCCAGCGACTGCCGCAATACGAGCGTTGATGAAGATTGGGTCGAGCAGATGGTTCGAGTCCCGCACGAAGAATCCAGGCAATCGACTCGTAGCTATCTACATTTGCTCCGGGAAGCTTCGAAGTTGTTCGAGCCTGAATCCCTCCAACGCCTGGTTCCGCCAATCCGCAGTGGCAATTCGGGCTCGCAGTCTACCGAAAGTGCTGCAGGACTTGATCCAATCGCGGCGACCGAAACAATCGCTTACGATTTTTTGGCGGCCGGAGGAAAGTACTCACGACCATTTATTACGATGGCTGTTTACGATGCCGTCAGCGGTGGCGAGGCGACGCTTGCCAATGGTGCCACCGTTGTAAGTGAATATTCTGACGCGATCCGCCGAACGGCGATGTCGATTGAAACGTTCCACAAAGCCTCATTGGTTCATGACGATATCGAGGATAACGATCAGTTTCGTTACGGCAACGAAGCGCTCCACGTCAAATATGGTCTAGCCACCGGGATCAACGTTGGCGACTATCTCGTGGGCATGGGATACCGACTGATCAGTCGTGATCGTAAGGAACTTGGTAGTGATACCGCGGCCGACATTCTTGACTATTTGGCCAATGCGCATCAACGCTTGGCCGAAGGGCAGGGTGCCGAGTTGATGTGGCGAGATGGCACCAATCGTATTCTCAAGCCAATCGACGCTTTGAAAATTTATGCGTTGAAGACTGCCCCCGCTTTCGAGGCCGCGTTCTACAGTGGGTTGCGGTTGGCCGGACCTTGTGAGGAATATCTCCAGCCTGTTAAATCGTTTGCTCGAAACCTTGGCGTCGCCTTTCAGATTCTCAACGATCTTAAAGATTGGGAACTCGACGAAGACAACAAAAAGTCGGTTGGTGCGGATCTGCTGGGCGGCCGTCCAACGATTCTGTTGGCCCTGGCCCTGGACACGCTGACTGGTGAAATGCGTCAGGAGTTGTTGTCGCTGATTGATCGGGCGTCTGAAACTCCCGCTCAAAAGAAGATCACTCGGGCTCGTCATTTGTACTTTGAAGCCGGTGTTTTTGAAAAAGCATATAAATTGATAGACAAGCATCAGCAGAAAGCCGAAGAGATCGCCGATGAAATTCAGCCGGACGAACTTCGACGGCTGATGTATTATCTGGTCGATACCGTGCTTGATCGAACAACGGAAGTCAAACCTACGATCGATATCAAGCATCTTTCCTTCAACG
>CAYSQZ010000016.1:0-15601 GCA_964433035.1 uncultured Pirellulaceae bacterium
TGCGCAACATAAATCCAACATAGAAGTGTGCAACTTCAAAACGCGTAAGCGAGGAAGAAGCGGCAACTGACTTCGCCTCGCTAACGCGTCGGGTTACCATTATGGTTCCATGCGTTTGACAAAATCACAGCCTCCTCGAGCGGTCTCGCTCCAGAACTCTAGCGCCCACCATTCACCAGCCCGCGCCGTCCGCCGCTTCTTCTGAAAAAATCCGTAACTGACGGCTTACCAACGATCAAAGCAAGTACCGTTTTGGCATTTTGCAACTGCCGTGCCGAACCCTATTGGCTGCGTCCTTCTCCCCGGAAGCTCGATATGGCGCCAATGCCTGCCACAAGAAAATCAAACTAAAACTACCTACTCCCCTAAAATCGGCAACTCTTATTGGCGTAGCCATTAGCTACTTTTTGCCGGTGAATTTCAGTCAACTGAACTGAACTGTTGACCGGAACCTTGCTGCGCGATGTTGGCTCGATAAACCGATATTTTCGTCGACATAAGCCTGGCCCGAGCTAAAAGCTGCGGTTTTTCCTCTACGCTCCTCCGAAAACAGTTTTTTTCTTGCCAATGAAACAAAAAACGTTAACCGAAGAGACGAAACGGACGGTTAAGTTTTCAGGTTCGCCTTCGCCTCGCTCCGATAACTCATCCAGAACTGCGCAGGAATCACAACTAAACAAGCCACGACCACGTGCGCGATCCCCAGATAGAGTATCTTGGTCACGGTGTCATCTTCGGTTGCGGCGTAGGCATGAAGCCCAACACCCATCGCATTGACACCTTTCCAGGACCACAACACAACGACGTTGCCAAGCACCGCCAAGGCCGCCAGCCCACGTTCACGAACCATCCCGCCCCAACGAGCGTGCAGCACCACCGCATTCCAAAGCACGATCATCAGTGCCCCGTTTTCCTTAGGATCCCAGCCCCAGAATCGGCCCCAGGAATCATCACCCCACAGACCTCCAAGCACGGTCCCAAAAAAGCTGCACAGCAAGCCGAAACATACCGTTCCGTAAATCACATTGGATACCAGGCGGCGGGTTCCTTTTGCTTTCATCGACGGGGAGACCAGCGAACTGACCAGAAACGCCAGCCCTAACAGCCCCGCCCCAAACGTTGCCGCGTAACCGATTGAAATGATGACCACGTGAGTCGCCAGCCAGAACTGCGTATCCAAAACGGCGACCATCACGGTAAACGTGTCACCGTCGATAATCGTCATCGTCCAAGCCCACAACAGTGCCAGAAAAGCCCCCAACGAAGCCATGACGTTACCCATTCCGATTCGAGTGAACCGCTCAACGACCAACATTAAAACAACCATGGCCGCCGAGACGAATAAAGCCGACGAGTAAAGGTTGGTTACTGGCGGTCGACCGGAAATGTAGACTCGGGAAATCAAACCAAAAACGTGAACCGCCAAAGCCAAAATCAACAGGGAAAACGCAGCTCGGTTCCACGACTCCCGCCAACCAATCCAGCCAAAAACCGATGCAAAGAAAGCGACAAGGTAGATGATCATCGCAACGTAGAATGGCGAAAACGCATTGTAAAACAGTTCGGCCTTCATCCGACCCGGCTTCATACCTGTTGGCGAAGTCAGGTCTACTTTCGCCAGATACGTTTCAAGAGTCGAGTTGAACTCGTCAGCATTTCCAGCGTTGTAAGCTGGGCGAAGTTCCGACAATAGCCCCGTCAGCTCGGATTTCTCGCGGTTGATTTTGCCCGACGTTCCGTTGATATCCGCTAACTGCTTGTCCATCAGGCTGATATACTTTGGCATCTGCTGAGACATCAAAGCGTCGACTAGCGGACCTTCATTGGCCATCAACTCAGTTTTGATCGCCGCTGGCATCGCGGACCAGTTATCAAGGATTTGCTTTTCCAGGACTTGCTTATCGGTCACGCCACTTTTCTCGGTGACTACTGCCATGAAATCCGGATCCGATAGGAATCCGTCAACAATACGTTGGCGAATCGTGTCCTCGCGAAGCTTCGGAAGCACATCTTTTTCGATAATCGATTTGGCAAGCGACTCAGTTGTGTCCACTTCATACTTGGAAGCAAGCTCCGAGAGCCAAATCCGATTCTGCATTGCCATCATCGGCTGCCAGGGCTTTTCTTGATCTTCGACCGGAATAACCAAAGGAATCAATGGCGAATCAATCCCCGCACGCTCGATTCGCAACAGCAAATCTTCTTCAGGCAAATCCGGCCCACCGAACGCTAACTTGGCGCCATAAACCTGTTGAATCATTTGAGCGACATTGACGAGTCTGTTTTCAAACTGCGACCAAGTCTTGGGGTCCTTCTTCTCTCGGTCAGGGATCAACTCCCTCAGCGTCGGCTCGGCTTTCAATAGCTCTCCCAGCGTAAATCGGAAATCACCACGCTTGCCAGGAAACTTGGATGGCAGTTCCAACGCGTTAAGAATATTGAGATCTTCGATTCGAAACAGACGATAGTCCATGTAGCCGTCGGCTTCGAACACCGTATCTGCCAGCCATTGAATCGCCGGTTGTTTCCGTTCGTTGTTGTCAAAAACGTATTCACGCTTGTTTAACTGGCGAACCGTATTTCTGGCGAAAGAATCCAATGGTTGCACGCGGCCGTCCATCGCGATCGGGATCTTTCCCAGCAAGTCCAGTCGCATTTCGTCTTTGACGGCTTTTCCCGAAACTGATCTAAACAACGCACTGGCAACAAACAGCCCCATCATACCAACCATGATCGACGTCAGCAGCCACTTTCCTGACCAGCTAGATTTGGTCGACACGTCGTTGTCTCTGACTTTTTCAGCCAACGCTCTCTGACTCAACTCCTTCTTGCGAGAGGATTCAAGAAAGCCCAACAGCGTACTCCCAAATTGAGCCAACAATCCGACAACCGTAAACATGCAACAGACATACGGAATCATCCAGCCATGATTGGCTACGACCTGGAGAATCGTCAGGTCTCTGCCATCGGCAAGCGTTTTCATTTCCGCTTGATAAAACGTCTCGCCGGAATAGCGTAGTGGATTATTCATCCAGATTTTTTGATCGCTCGAAACGTCGTTGCGAAAATCGGTCAGCGTCACGTCGGAAGAATACGATCTCGCTGTTTCTGTACCAATATAATTTTCTCGCTCGGCATCATTGAGCTTAAGCGAATAAGGCTTGTACGCCGTTTTAAACCGCAGCGCGATTCGATACTCCTTGCCATCGACAACGACCTGATCCGAGCGTGGCTCACCAATGATCTGGGTAATTAAATGGGTCCCCAGATTTTTGCCATCGGTTTTAGAAGTCAAACCAACGTAGGCAGAAGCAAAATCGACGACTTGTTCCGAATCTGTACCAGCCACTGGCGGCATCGAGTAAGCTTCGAAACGAGTTCCGATTCCAGTCGTCGCGAGATTGGCCTGGGATGACCCGACCCGCCGAATATCCGAGTTGGGAAAGTACTCAACACACTGGACATCAAAGGGAAGTTTTTCGTCAGTGATCTTTTCCCGCTCAATCAACCGCTGTGCATCAATCGCCGTAATCGTGTCAAACTCGGGGTCCGATATGTCGATGATCGCCATTTCGGTGCTGCGAATATCGACGGCGTGAGCGACTGTATCACCTTCGATGATCGTCATCCGCTGTTCGTTGTTGGTCACGGTGACATAGATCTCATTGAACATCAAACCGGCAACGCCCAGGTGCAGCAGAACGATTCCGGCTTTGCGTTTGAACAACAGCAGACAAGCAACATAACTGACCAGCGCCGCAATCGTTGCCTGAGACAATTGGAAAACGATTCGCATGGCCGAATCCCCAATGTAGCCCTGCCTCCCAAGGTAAACCGTCAGCCCCAGGACAATCGCTGCGGCCAGACCAGCCGAGCCCAGCACGATTCGCTCAGCCGTGCGTTCCTTACTGATCGTGAAGAATCCAAATGCTGCCGCAATTGCCAGCGCCAAAAGTCCAACCTGCATCAACAACCACATTTGCGTGTAGGGGATTGGAGGTTCGTTTTGGAACCCGCTTGCCGATTGTCCATTGAAGATCACGGCCCAGGTAACAAACCCAGCCACGATTGCCGCCGCTAAACCGGCCAGCAACTTTCCACCTTTGGCTTGAAGTTTGAATCGCAGAACGTGAGCCGCGGCCAGATTGACCAACATCATGATCAGGATCGTCAATCCGCTGGGGATATAAAACGTCCCCGGAACGTTTTGCATATCGGGATACCAGCGCGGCACAAAAAAGGTTTGAAACGGCACAGCAACAAACAGGTTATTGAAGTGCTTCATTTTGACGGCAAAAACGTCGGCGCGGGTTTGATCAAGCGTTGCGATGAAAACAACCACGACTGCCAACACCAGTAGAAATACGGTCAGCTTAAGCGACGCCAATGGTGTAATGATGGCTCGGGCAATATCAGTCGGTCCCAGCGAAGCGGTACCAGCTTTGGTCTGCGGAGTTAGCGTTGTGGCCATGTTACTTCTCGTCGTAAATTTTTACTGATATCGAATCGATTTCATAAACGTTTCAAACTCTTTGCGACTTTGGTCAACCAGTTCTTTCTCACCAGAGAGTTTAAAGAACCAAGCCGACCCATTTCGCTTGACCATGGCCGCAACCAGGCCTTGCTCAGATTCAGAATCACTGACCAAGTCGACCAGTTTCCCGGCAACTTCGTCGACGTTGATTTCAGATGTCCGAACGTTCAACTGATGTTCGGTCAATTCATCAAGCCCGACCTGTCCTGCCCAGCGCTTCACGTTGGGCATCCAATCGTTGGCATCGGCTGGCATTTCGGTGATCGTGATCTGAGCTTTTGCTTCGCCGGCTGTTTTGGAAAACCGAGCCGGAACCATCGAAGACGTTCTTCCGGCCGACCAACCTTCGGGAGCGGAAAACTTCAGATCCAAGTTGGCCGCTAGCGGCGCTTTTCCGATCATACCACCACCGGCAAACGGTGCCGCCCCTCGGTTAAACCCACCAGCAAAGGGAGGCCGCATTGTTCCTGATCCAGTTCCCTGACCATCGAACAACAAATACTCTCCATGATCTGATTTTTTGGTTTTCAAATGATCGTCAAGCTGCGACTCGGAAAGCTTATCCAGCCCCAATTGCCCGCGCCAACGGTTAACGTTGAGCAGCATGTCCTGGTTGGGGCCAAGATTGGAGACAGCCAGTTCAAGCGGCTTTGATTCTGATTCCTGCTCAGATTCATTGATCAATAATGTTGCGAATCGCATCGGCTTGGGACCGGCAGTTGACCATTGATCCGGTGCGTCCCACTGAGGTTGGCCATCCTCAAATTTTATTGAATCAAAAAACGGGAGCCACCGATCCTGCGCGGCGTTGACCTGCTCAACGGGCCCGTTAATTTTAAAAAACCAGGTCTTGTCGGGTTTATCAAAAACCGCCACGACCATTCGAGTCTTGGTGGTCTTCGAAGCTTGATGTGGGGGCAACGAAGGTCGCGTCGATTCACGAAGCTCATCAAGCCCAGAATTCGATTTATGAACTCGATGCTGGACGATACTGGGGGCTTGCTCGCAGCCCATACTGAAACCCAGAAAGATCCCGAGAAAGAGAACCGCCAAGGTACTCAGTTGCCTTGGGACCAAATTGCTTTGTGGACTAAATCGCATGAGTCAGAAACTCTGTTTTCATTCTTGAGAATTCAAAAGCGGGTTACTTTAAAGTCAGACGATTAACGGCATCGTTTGATTGGCTTAAACGAAATCGAATTGCGAATTTCACGCTTCTTTTCCCCGTCAGTTCAACCGCAAATTATAAGCGTTAACCGAGCTTTGTCCTACGTCAGAGAAGCCTGTGTCTTTTAACAAACAAAGGCTGAGCCAATTTGTCACAGCCCAAAAATAGCGAATGTTTTTTGTCTGGCAAAATCGGTTCAGTATGAACCATCGGCCACTAAAGTCGCTTTTCGCTGCGAGGCTGTAATTTCATCAAACGCTTGGAACAACAAGTGAAAATGGAAACCCGACGCGTAAGCGAGGAAGAAGCGGCAACTGACTTCGCCTCGCTGACACGTCGGGTTACCGATAGAATTTCAGCCTCTTGGCGAAAGCAGCGAGCCTGAAGTATCTGAGCCTGGCGTATCTTTCGCGGAGCAAAAGGCAACTATGACTGTTTTCATTGTGGCGCTTAGCCAGCACTGATCCAAGTATCAGCCCACGCGCCAATTCGCTTGCTTCGCGATTTCCAGTTCGATAAAATCGCGGCATGAATACTCAAGCCCCCAGCCCCGATCAAATCGTAAAAGATTGTCTCGAACATTCTCTTTTCTCTTGGACCAAACAGGGCGGCTTGAATCCAATCAATGCCCAGCGAGCTGAGGGCTCGTACATTTACGACCGTGCTGGAAAACGCTATCTCGATTTTTCGTCGCAGTTGATGAACGTTAATATTGGTCACGGCCATGCCAAGGTCAAACAAGCCGTAATGAAACAGATGGACGAAGTCAGCTATGTCTATCCCGGCATGGCGACCGAAGCAAGAGCATCGCTCAGCCGCAAACTCGCTGAGATCTCGCCGGGCAAGTTATCCAAAACTTTCTTTGCTCTGGGTGGTGCCGAAGCAGTTGAGAACTCGATCAAACTTGCCCGTGCCGTTACCGGGCGGAACAAAATTATTTCGCTCTATCGTTCCTATCATGGAGCCACTTACGGCGCGATGTCGGCTGGCGGCGACCCAAGACGATTTGGAATGGACGCCAATCCTGTGCCCAACCATGTACATGTCGAGAACCCTTATTTTTACCGCTGCCCGTGGAACAGCAGCTCGCTGGAAGACTGTGGTCAAAACGCAGCCGATGCTCTTGAACGCGTGATCAAGTTCGAGAACCCAGCCAATGTCGCGGCAGTCCTGCTTGAAGGTGAAAGCGGTTCTTCAGGCTGCATCAAATATCCGCCAAACTATTGGCCGCTGGTTCGTGAAATCTGCAATCGTTATGGCATCCTGCTGATCGACGACGAAGTGATGAGTGGTTTCGGTCGCACTGGAAAAATGTTCGCCGTAGAAAACCATGGCGTAGAACCCGACATGATGTGCATGGCCAAAGGGCTGACCTCGGGGTACCTTCCGCTGGGCGGGTTAATGGTGACTGATGAAATTGCCGACCAGTTTACCGATCGGGCCCTACCGCTGGGGCTGACTTATTCGGCGCACCCGGTTTGCTGTGCTGCAGCCCTGGCAACGATCGAAGTCTACGAACAAGACGGCTTGGTCGATGCGGCTGCTGAAATGGGAAAATACATCGAACAGCAAGTCGACGGTCTGAAAGAAAAACATCCGTCCATTGGAGACTTTCGAAACACCGGACTACTGGGTTGTATCGAGCTAGTGAAAAACCGCCAGACCAAGGAACCAGTCACGCCGTGGAATGCCAAGCCCTCTCAGATGGAAGCCACGATGAAGATGGCAGCCAGGATTCGTGAATTGGGAATGTTCACCTTTGTCCGTTGGAACTGGATTTTTGTTGCTCCACCCCTCAACGTGTCTCGCGAAGAAGTTGATGAAGGGCTCGGCATTATTTCTGAGGCAATTTCCATTGCGGATCAGTACTGCGTTTGAAGCGTCAAAAAATGAGGCAGGAAAAACTTGGTCAACGACAATCTCTATCTCCAAGCCGCGATCGCTCAAGCCAGGAAAAGTCTCCGCGAAGGTGGAATCCCCATTGGAGCGGCGTTAGCAATTGATCAAACTCTGGTTTCAGTCGGCCACAACCGTCGCATTCAGCAAAACGATCCGATCCTTCATGCCGAGACGGATTGCATTCGCAATGCCGGACGACTCACCCCCGCCGAGTACCGTCGCGCTACGATGTACACGACGCTTTCACCATGTCCGATGTGTTCGGGCACGATTTTGCTCTTTGGAATTCCTCGCGTGGTGATCGGAGAAAATGCTAACTTCATGGGCTCCGAGAAGTTACTGGCCGATCACGGAGTTGAAATTACTCACGCTCAAAACGCGGAGATTGAAAAGATCCTTGGTCAGTTTATTGCAGAAAATAAAGAACTTTGGTTTGAAGATATTGGGGAACTGGATGACTAGGCACTGTCTGACGATTTCATTTTGGACTGAGCGGCAAGGCGCTCACATTTAACAAACAGTGCCTGGTGTTTTACGAGTTCTTGGCCTGTCAGATTCGGCTTCCATTTTCGCCGAGCATCAAATTGAATTTTCAAATTCGGATTCCACACTCAAGTTAACCCCAGCATATTTTGGAGACTCCATGTCGCTTGCCATCAAGAACGGACGAATCATCACAGCAAATGATGATTACATTGCTGATATCTACGTTGAAAACGAAACGATTACCAGCATTGGACACGATCTTGAAATCCCCGACGGCGTCGAAACGATAGATGCTACGGGCAAGTTCGTATTTCCAGGATTCATCGATCCGCACGTTCATATCTACCTTCCTTTCATGGGAACGTACGCCAAAGACAATTATGAAACGGCCAGCAAAGCCGCTTTGGTTGGCGGGACGACGACCCTGATCGAGATGTGCTGCCCCAGCCGCGCCCAATCGCCGCTTGAATCGTTTGAGCTTTGGAAATCAAAAGCCGAAGGCCTCGCTGCGGTCGACTATACCTTTCACATGGGCGTGACCCGCTATGACGATGAAGTCGAACAGCAACTGCGCGAACTGGTCAAGCGAGGACTTTCATCGTTCAAGATCTTCCTCGCTTACCAAGGTGCTTTTGGGATCGACGATGAGGAGCTATTCAAAACACTCAAACTTGCCAAAGAGCTTGGCGTGATCGTGACCGCGCATTGCGAGAACGCAATCGCCGTGTCACAGCTTCAAAGTGAACTGATTGCCGCTGGTAAAACTGGCCCAGAGTACCACGAACCGTCACGCCCCGAGTCGATCGAAACCGCTGGCGTACAACACTTGATGACATTTGCGGAATTGACGGGCGCCCATGTTTATGTCGTCCACACTTCCTGTGATGGAGCCGTACAGGCCGCCCAAGCCGCCCGCTACCGAGGTGTTAACGCGTGGATTGAAACGGTCATTCCCTATCTGGTCCTCGACAAAACGTACGCCGAGAAACCAGACTTTGAAGGAGCCAAGTACGTGATGTCTCCGCCAATCCGGGACATCCGAAATCAACCGATCCTGTGGGACGCGCTTCGCAACCGTCTCATCAGCACCGTTGCCACCGACCATGCTCCGTTTGATTTTATTGACCAGAAGAAAGCGATGGGCGCCGACGATTTTACAAAAATTCCCAACGGCATCCCGTCGGTCGAGGACCGGATCAACCTCCTCTACACACACGGAGTCGCTACCGGAAAAATTGATTTACAAACCTTTGTCGATGCTGGCAGCACTCAAGCCGCTAAGCTGTTCGGTTTGTATCCCAAGAAAGGCACGATTCAAATTGGCAGTGACGCCGATCTTGTGATTTACGACCCCGACTACCGAGGAAAGATTTCCGTCCAAACCCATCAGATGGCAACTGACTACAGCGCTTTCGAAGGTTGGGAACTGAAAGGCAGGCCCTCAATTGTCACCGTCCGAGGCGAGATTCAAGCAAGAGATGGCGAGTTTGTAGGAACGATAGGTCGTGGAGAGTTCCTGGCGCGGACACCAAATCATTTTTAAACGTGTCGCTAGTTTTTTACACCTGCTGCGCCATGCTCCAAGTAAGTCACCCTCCCTCTGGGAGGGTCGGAGAATTCGCTTGCGAATTGGACAGGGAGGGTTTAAGAATTTTGTAGTTTTGACCAACCGAGGAGCGAGCCCTCAATCTGTTAACGATCGTTTACCCTCCCCGACCTGCGCCATCATAAATGATGGCGAGTTCGACCCTCCCTTGCCAAATTGGCGCTAACCGAAATGGGCTACGCGATGCCGCTAGAACTGTGGGTTCTCAGAAGGAGGGTGACTTCTTTCAGTTGGATTGAGCTATATGATTTGACGAGCTAGGCTAACGCGTCCATGCAGCAGGGAGGGTAACTTTCTTCTAGTGCAACTTCAAAACTGACGCTTCGAGGCTGTGATTTCATCAAACGTATGGAACGATAATGGCAACCCAACGCGTCAGCGAGGAACCTCGCTGATCCCTATTATTTCTCGCTGACGCTTCGGGTTACCAAATCAAATGCTAAAAGGCAGCGTCTGTCCACCGCCGAACAGCACAGCCTGAACTTTGTGGGAATCAACACCCACCAGCACGCGCTGACACATCGGTCGGGATGTCCAGTGTGGCTCTTCACGCGAAACCTCTGGATTTGCATCAGAGGCTGAGTTATCTTGGCATGATTCATCTTCGTGACAGCGATTCCAGCTGTCCATTCTTCAGGAGTTTGTCGGCATGTCTGTGAGCGCAAAAAAACAATCCGTTTTGATCGGATTTCTATTGGCGTTGATGTTCAATATTACTGTGGACTTGAGCGGCCAAGAGCCACCGTTATCTCGTGAAGATTTCGACAAAGCCATCGTCGAACTGTACGAAGACAAAAAGCTTACTTCTCCCGACAGCTACGAGACGATCCGCGACCTCAATGCCCGCGTGTTCGAGTACGAACATAAAGATGAAATTGAGACAGCATTTGGTGATCAAGCCAAAAAGATCGAGGCTTGGTTTGCCGAGCATCCGGCGATCAAGGCAGAGCTGTACACCGCAATCGACCCCGAATTCGACGACGTAACCAAAGCTCTGGAAATTTTCAAAACGCTATTCGAAACGTATCCCGAAAAAATCGTCCCCTACTCCGAACTTGCAATTGCAACTGCGATCGTGTGGGACAAAAAGAAAGGCATTTACGACTATTCGCATCATCAAAGACGAGCCAAAGCCTCAATGCCTTCGGGGCACGTTGATGGCATTGATGGATTTAGATTCCTGGTCGAAGCCGAGCCGTTCATGGAGGGGCGAATCCAGTACGTTCCTTGGGAGTTTTCTAAACACGTCGTCAATCAATACACGCCTTTGGCTGAGCGTAATTGGGCGGCAGAAAACCATCTTCGCAACCGCGTCGGCTTTGGTAAATGCTACAAAGATGTCCCCTACGATCACGTGATGCTCGAAACCAAAAGTCAGAAAGCGAATCTCAACAATCACGAATACACGCTGGCCAACCTCAAAAAATACGGGGGCGTTTGTGCTCACCAAGCTGACTATGCTGCGCGAGTGGGCAAAAGCATTGGAGTTCCGGCAGAATACGTCAGCGGTCCGGGAACCGCAGGCGGCGCGCACGCTTGGGTGATGTGGGTCGAATTAAAATCGGTTACCAAGACAGGCATCAAGTTTTCGCTGGAGTCCTATGGCCGTTACAACATGGACAAGTACTACGTTGGAAAACTTCGAGAGCCTCAAACAGGCCAGAAGATTACCGACCGCGAATTGGAACTGCGTCTACATACCGTTGGGCTAAACGCTAAAGCCAAGCGACAATCTGACTTGATCATGAATTCGTTTCCTCAACTGATTACCGATCTCGACCTGGATATCAAGGCGCAGGAAAAGTTGATTTCAGATGTAACCAAGCTGTGCCCCGGCAACGAAGCGGCTTGGCGGGCGTTGAGCGAGATATCGACATCGTTTGTGCAGCTGCACAAACGCAACCGCAGCAAGATGCTTAAGAAGATCGATTCCATGTTTCGGACATTCGAAAATTTTCCGGACTTTACCTGGGAATTGTTCGATCGCATGATCGAGTTTGAAACCGAGCCAAAAAAACGAAACAAGCTTTATGGCCAACTGCTCGCCCATTACATCAGCTACGATCGGCCGGACTTGGCGTGCGAGGCGAGGCTACGGCTAACCGATTATCTGGTCGAGGACGGCAGCCAACCCGAAGCCGTCGAGGGACTGGCAGCAACGATCGTGGCCTTTCCTTCAGAAGGCCGGTACGTACCGCAAATGCTCAATCGGATCGACGAAATTTGCGAATCAAACGAAGCCCTCAACAGTCAGCGGGTAGAGTTTTATGCAAAATTTTTGCCGATGATTCCCAAGTATCGAATCTCAACGCCGTCCAAGTATTGTGTGGCAACCTTTGAGCGCGCCATCAATTTGTTTGAGCAATCTGGAAGCCAGGAATTGGCAGCTTCGGCGAAACAGGAACTGGCTGACATCCGCTCAGGTGCGGCACTCCGGCGAGACAAAAGGAAACGTTGAACCACTCATGCCTCAATTCAGCAGGATTTCACGCTGTCCCGGGCACAAATGGACAATTGTTCACTAAATAAAGGAACGACTGACCTAACGTGTCAAAACAGGTGCGAAGAATCGAAGAATCAAAATTTCTAATCACAGAAAATGGAGATTCCGATGCCCCCACTCTCTTCTCGATGCCGCCACTTTGAAGTGAACTGGCTCAACTCGCACACCTGTCTTTGTTCCGGTTGCCAAAAAACTGGACACTGGTTTGAGAAAGAAGGGCTTGTGATGTGGGTTCTTGACCAGGCGATTGAAGACCTTGAAAACCCTTCTAATTCGGCCAACCGAATTGGAAACATGAACGTCACCGAGAATTCCGTTTCCAGCAAAGCCGGTTAGAATCGACCGGAAATATGTTTTCGCCAGTCTGGTAGATGTCTTGCTTATCGCAATGCTTGGAACGCGAAGCATCGCAATGGTGGACGCGGGACTCGTAACCTCGTTCATTACCAAACTTAGCTGCTTCTACGCCAACGGCGTTAGACCATTAGCCCAAGGTTCTTGAACCTTGGGATTGATATGTCACAGACTACTCAATCCCAAAGGGATTGGATCAAACCCCGATTGGGGTTTAAACAATTTTCGAGAACAATTGACCCAGGGTTTGAAAACCCTGGGCTAGTGATCCAACGCCGTTGGCGTTGCCGTGTTTTTTAGACAGACTTGTCACGCGAAACAAGCTGCTCCATTTTTGATATCAGCTCGGGCAGGTTGCATGGTTTACTAACAAACAGACTGGCGCCCGCTTCAATGCATCGCGTGGATTCCTCTGGCCTTGCAAAACCAGAAAGCGCGATTATCGGTGTGTCGACAAATTCAGCATGAGAGCGAATCTGCCCAATCGCCTCCAGACCATCCATCAAAGGCATCTGAATATCCATCAGTATCAATTCCGGCGCGTGTTGAAGTGTTGATTGCACCGCTTCGACACCATTGACCACCCGCAACACCTCGAAACCGGACGCTTCAAATATTGGGACAAATGCCATCGCGATGCTATCGTTATCCTCTGCCAGGAGAACCAACGGCATATCGCCCGGAGCGTCTTTGTTGACGGAGTGTAAATCACTGGTGCCCTCAGGGATCTCGATTGGTTTAGCCCCATTGAGTGATTCCGGTTCCAAGTAAGGCAAATCAACGATAAACCGGCTACCCTTGCCGGGTTGGCTTTCAACATTGACCGTGCCGGAGTGAAGCGTCACAAACTGTTTGACCAGTGCAAGGCCGAGGCCTGCACCTGGATACTTTCGGCTGAGCGAACTGTCGACTTGCTTAAAGGGTTCAAACAGAGATTCAATGTGACTTGGCTCAATCCCAATCCCATTGTCGGAGACGGTCAGACGCAGCGTGTCTTTGCCAAGCGAGTACGGTTGGTCAGACAAAAGTTCGACTTTCAATGTCACTTCACCTCCTTCGGGTGTGAACTTGATCGCGTTGCCGAGCAGATTTATCAGGATTTGGCGAAGCCGCGTTTCGTCCGCCAGCAGCGTTGGGGGATTCCAGGCTGCGTTGAAAGAAAGCTCAATCTGTTTTCGCCTGGCTTGTGGCGAAACAAGGTCGAGACAGGAATTGCAAAGCTGAGTCACGTTGATTTGAGAGAGTTTGAGGGACGTTTTTCCTGTTTCGATTTTTACCAAGTCAAGAATTTCGTTGATCAACTCAAGCAGATGCAAACCACTCTCCTCGACAACGCTAAGTGTCTTCATTTGGCGCTCTGTCGTTTGGCCATAGAGCCCTTGCTTAAGTCCTTCCGTCATTCCCAGGATCGCACTTAGCGGGGTCCGCAGTTCGTGACTCATGTTGGCCAGAAACAAGTCTTTGGTTCGAGTCGCTTTGGCGAGAACCTCGTTGGCCAATTCGACTTCTCGCCGATCTGAAACATCCAACAACACTCCGTCCCAAACAATATCGCCGTTGGATTGAAGTTGAGGCTGACCGATTTCGTTGTACCAACGGATGCCCCGGTCGGGGACCGCGACACGGTACTCAAGATCAAGTCGCTCAAGCGTCCTGGCCGACTCGGCGACCTTTTCTCTCACCGCATTGACATCTTCCGGCTCAATGCACTGCCAGAAAACATCAGCGTCTTCGAGCATTTCCTCTGGATCGACCCCAAAAAATTCTCGACACCTTGCGCCGATGTACGTGATCGACTGGGTACCGTCGGAATGAAGTACGAACTGGTAAACTAACCCCGGTATGTTTTCGGCCACCCTTTGAAGTTGTGATTGGGTTATTGCCAAACTTAATTCTGCCTCATACTTCTGAGTTTTCATCAATTGGTTTTGCAGTTCCCTGCGTTCAGCTTCGGCTTTCTTGCGTTCGGTGATGTCTCGATCAAACGCGAGAACGTAGGGTCGACCATCAATAAATATTCGAAATGCGTTGACTTCGACGGGGAACATCGAACCATCTTTGCGAACGTGATCGATTTCAAAAGTCAAAAATTCACCATTGGCCAGTCGCCGAAGACGATCCGGGACTTCTTCTGCCGCCTCCGGCGCATCCAATTCACTAATGCTCTTGCCTTTTAGATTCCCCGCGTCGTAACCATGCATGCGATCGGCCGCAGAGTTTGCCGCAACAATCCTGCCTTCATCTTCACCGTCGGCAGAAATGAGAAAAACGGCGTCCGGTGCGCTGTCGAAGATTTGTCTGAAGTTGATATCTCGCTGCAGACTATCCGAACGGCCCATGTCGGTAACGTCGATCATGATACCGTCAAAAACAATGTCGCCATTATCCAGCCGTGAAGGAAGGGACCAAGTCTCAACCCACCGTGTCCCTTTCCCTTCGAGGACCAACCGATAAGCCACATGATACGGTTCCAACGTTTTGGCGCTGCGATGGATCTCTTGCTCCACTTTTGCCCGATCGTCGGGATGGATTCGCCGCCAAACCTCTTCCATATCTTCCCGCGGCGACTTTAGATCGAGCTCAAACATTTCACGAACACGCGGACTGATGTAAGACAATTCCTGACTTCCATCGGGATGAACTACGACTCGCGAGATCACGCCAGGCAGGTTTTCAGCCGTACTGCGAATTTGCGCCTGTGCAACTTCCTTTGCCAGTTCGGGAACTTTCCGATCGGTAACGTCGACTGAAATTCCGTCGAACAAAGTTACACCATTGTCTAAACGTGAAGGCAGTGCCCAAGCATCAATCCAACGCGTTTCGTTTTCGTCAGATGAAAACCGATAAACTGAGTGAGCGGGCTCAAGCGTTTCAGCACTCCGTTTCAACTTCCAGTTAATTTCTTCCAAATCATCAGGATGAACTCGCTTCCAGAATTCTTTCAAATCTTTCATCAAGGCTTCGCGATCGAGCCCCATCAGATCACTTACGTTGGTACTGACATAGGGCAGACTGTGGCTCCCATCGGGATGGAGCAACAATCGCCAAAGC
>CAYSQZ010000016.1:15701-25339 GCA_964433035.1 uncultured Pirellulaceae bacterium
ACTGACATAGGGCAGACTGTGGCTCCCATCGGGATGGAGCAACAATCGCCAAAGCGCGCCAGGGACGCTTTCAGCCATCGTTTGTAACTCGGATTGTGCATCTCGAAGCGCCAGCTCCGTGGCCCTGATTTGGCTGATATCCCGGAGGATCGTCGAGAAGTATTCAACTTCACCCGATTCCGATTTGTGCGCAATGATGACTTGAGAAGTCGGGATTTCATTGCCTGACGTGTCAAGCAAAGCCGTTTCACCCGACCAGATTCCTTGCTCGGTCGCTGTCGGCAGGCCTTTTTCGGCTACGATCTCGCCAGCCCACTGCGGATATAACTTGGAGATGTCGCAGCCTCCGCCTTCAATATCAAGATCTGGTCGTAAAGCCCGAAATGGCCGATTCTGCCAAAGGATCCCCTCTTCAGGACGGCAAATGCCCACGAAGTCGGAGGTGGATTGCAAAATTTGAACAAGCCGCGATCGTTCTTTCTCCATCTGTTTGCGTTGACTGATATCTCGAGTCGTGCCCTGACGGCAAACCATGTTTCCTTCATCATCAAAGATTGGAATCGCGTTGACTCCAACCCAAAGATAACTACCGTCATGGCAAAGGTGTCTAAACTCAAGACTAACGCGTTCCTTGCTTCCGTTTTGGAGCTTAATCGACTCCTGGAGCTTCGGCAGATCGTCCGAATGTATCAACTCGATCGGCGACCTACCGATCCAGTCCTGCGGTTCAAAACCAAATAGAGTTTTAAACTGCGGCGAAAGATACCTGACGGTCCCATCAACCTCTGCCGACCAGATGACATCTGTCACTCCTTCGACGAGTTGCTTGAAGTCGGGTTCACTTTCGGCGAGCGCGAATTTCCTATTCATCGAATCCTCATAGAGAAACTATGCTAAAAGTAGAAGAGAATTAGAAAAGGCCAAGCAGATACAGGAAAAACTGCCAAGCAATTGAAACAAGTTTGCATTTTTTTGGGGCAAAAGCAAAGGGAATGTGTCCGCTTGGCGCAAAATTAAGCAAGCAAAAATCTATGCTCCCGTTGCATCCAGCCGTCGGGACGCTACTTCCTGTGGTGCCCGGGGATTAGCGCCCAAACGCCTAAGGTTATGTTGCAGCGGCCAAGGATCGCACCTGGCAATTTGTTTGAATAATCTGGAAGCCTGGAATCGGCAGCTTCGGCGAAACAGGAACTGGCTGACATCCGCTCAGGTGCGGCCCTAAGATGCCAGACTGCTTCTACGCCAACGGCGTTAGACCATTAGCCTAAGGTTCTTGAGCCTTGGGATTGATATGCCTCAGATTACTCAATCCCAAAGGGATTGGATCAAACCCCGATTTGGGTTTTAAATAATTTTCGAGAACAATTGATCCAGGGTTTGAAAACCCTGGGCTAGTGATCCAACGCCGTTGGCGTAACCGCACACAGGAGCTTGCTGCGCAAGATGAACACCGGTTACCTGCGTATCGGCATCGCCATTGGTCCAGCAAACGAATCGTCGCCAGTTCACCGAAGTGGCCGCGGCAGGTTTGCTGAGACTCACCACCTACCCGCGCGAAAGCGCATCGCTTTGGTCGACGAAATCATCGCCGGTCCACTGCGCGTCTTCACGGATCATCTTGGCATCGTGCTCGGCCTTCCGCTCGGCGCGGGCCTTGGCTTGAATCTCAACCAGCTCGGCATGCGTTCGGAAAAACTGAAGACTATGGCCCTTGAAGTCAGCCAGGGAATTAAAGCCGTGCTTATCCATGAACTCGGAAAGCTCATCCATCATCGGCTTGACCATCTTGTAACCCATCTTCATCACGCCGGTGCAAACCTGAACACAGTCTGAACCAAGCAGAATAAACTCTGCTGCGTCAAACCCAGTTTCCACACCGCCGATTCCACTGAGCGTTCGGCCAGGATAATCTTTGGCGATCAACGTCGCGATCTCCATACAATTACGCAACGCGATCGGCTTGACCGCTTGGCAAGAATAACCACCGGGAGTCGTATACCCTTCAACGCAAGGCTCAGGGCGAAGGCTTTCCAAGTCAACTCCAAGAACACTTCGGATCGTATTGATCGCTGCAATCCCATCGGCGCCCGCTTTAAGCGCCGCCGTAGTTGGGTCTTCGATTCGTGTTACGTTAGGTGTCATCTTGGCCCAAACGGGGACTTTGGCAACACTCATTGCCCAGCCAGTAACCTCTTCTACCAAATCCGGATTGACGCCCATCGCCGAACCCATTTTTCGCTCCGGCAAACCATGCGGGCAGGAGAGATTAAGCTCAAATGCATCAACTCCAACATCCTGACATTTTTCAACAATCTCACACCAAGCATCTTTGCGATACTCTTCCATGATCGAAGCGATCAAAATCCGATCCGGGTACTTGTCTTTGAGTTGCTTGAACTCATCCATCCAGGTTTCAAAGCTGCGATCACTGATCAGTTCAATGTTTTCCCAGCCGTAGATTTCACGTGACTCACGACTACGAAGCCGCGCGTAACGCGGTTGGACGTTGATGACCTTTTCAGCCTCCAGCGAAATCGTTTTGGCGATCACCGCGCCCCACCCCTCGTCAAACGCTTTGCCGATCACATTGGCATTGGTTCCCGGTGGCCCCGAACCGATCACAAATGGATTAGGCATCTTGAGGCCATTTACTGTGGTAGAAAGATCTGCCATGGAATCATCCTTTAACTTGAACTTCTACAAACAAACCAGATAGCTCATCCGAACCGCTGGCTGCTTGATTGTTTTACATCGTAACGGATTGGCAAAGCGATATCCAATCGCCTGGTCTCAGACATCCAAGCCACGTTCTTTGGCGGTCGCTGGCAAGGTATTGTCCAAAACTAAACCAATAATCGCCGCCACGGCCATTCCAGTTTTCCCAATCGCAGCAACAACATCTCGTAGCCCAGTGGCGAACGACTTTACTTGCTCCGACTTGCCCGACTCGCCCAGCCAACTCAGCGAACCGATTTGATCCAGGAGCTGTGCGCCGGCATCGGAATTAAAATACGCGGGAACGCTTAGCCCCATAAACAAAGCAAACCCGCCGATGAACAAATTGCGATCAACGTTCAAGTCTGCTTTAGTAAACTCCTTGATTCCGACAGCGCTAATCAATCCAAACAGAGCACAATAAAGCCCGCCCACGATTGGTGTTGGAATCGATGCAGCGGCGGCCCCGAATTTTCCCAGTAGACCCAGTAATATCAAAATCACGGCTGCGATCTGAACAACAAACCGACTACCGACCTTGGTTAACCCAATCAAGCCAACGTTTTCAGAATAAGAGGTCGAGCTGAATCCGCCCAGAAATCCGGTGATCGCGCACCCGAGACCTTCACAACCAATGCCTCGGGAAAGCTGCTTGGGCGTAGGATCGCCTCCGCCCGCCATCTGGCTGCAAGCGTGATAGTCGCCGAAAGACTCGATCATTGACGCCAGGTAACCTGCCAACACCGCAAAGATAAAACCGATGTGAAACTTGGGCGGCCCCCACGGCAAAAAAATCTCGGACGGGTCAGTCCGGAACATACTCGCCGCCTGGATCTGATCGGTATGAACGTACACAGCGCTGGCTGAGTCAACCAATTTGGTGACCGTCAAAAGCGCGCAGATACCAAAACTGATCAAGATCGCCAGAAGAATCGGAAACAAGCGAAATATCCTTGAACGCGCCGAGAGCACGTAAGAAAAAACGATCACCATCGCGATCGTCAAGATTGAGATGGGCCAGTTCGTGCCTGCCATCGGCGCTCCTACTCCATAAAGCGCCAGACCAATGAGCATGATGACCGGGCCAATGACAACCGGCGATAACGCTCGCCGCAGCATTCCAACAAGCCCCGAAAAACCGATCGTCATTTCGATGGCCGCACCGACCAGAATAGCCCCGGCAATGTACTGCATCATTTCGGCCGGGCTACCGCCCTGCGCTTTGACGGTCGCAATGATCGCAGCAAAAGCCGCTAAAAAACTAAACGAGACGCCTTGAATGATCGGCAGCCGCGATCCAAAAGTGGCCTGGATTAGCGTGGCGATTCCGCTGCAAAGCATCACCGAACTAATCAATGTCGCGACTTGAGCCCGGTCCATCCCCATCCCTGAACCATCATCGCCTTCAGGGCCCAGCATTAACGGAACCGCCACGGTCGCACCAAACATCGTCAACACATGCTGGATCGCCAGAATCAGCGCTCGACCTACAGGTGGCTTGTCATCCAAACCATAGATGACGCCCTGGTCCTGGATTGGTTCTTGATTCGTGTCGGTGTTCATAAACTGGCTTTTTCTTATGGCTTGACGATCGCCCCATAACTTTCTGGACGTCGGTCTCGGAAGAACTGCCAGGTATTGCGAACTTCACGAATCAAGTCCAAGTCAATATCGGCCATAACGATGTCGTCGGTGTCCCGACTACCTTCTGCGATAATCTGACCACGAGGATCGCAAAAATAACTTTGACCATAAAACTCACCGATGTCCCAGGGAGCTTCTGTTCCCGGGCGATTGATGGCTCCCACAAAATACTGGTTGGCGACTGCATGGGCCGGTTGCTCAAGCTTCCAAAGGTATTCGCTTAACCCGGCAACCGTCGCCGAGGGATTGAGAACAATCTCTGCACCGTTGAGCCCCAGACACCGGGCGCCATCGGGAAAGTGGCGGTCATAACAAATGTAGACACCTATTTTTCCGACTCGGGTATCAAACACCGGATAGCCAAGATTGCCGGGACGGAAATAAAATTTCTCCCAGAATCCTGGGGCACAATGGGGAATGTGCATTTTGCGAAATTTACCGAGATACGAACCGTCGGCATCGATTACCGCCGCAGAGTTGTAGTAGACGCCGGGAAGATCTTCTTCGTAAATCGGCACCACGGTGACCATTTCATGCTTTTTTGCCTGCTCCTGCATCAGCTTTACGGTCGGCCCATCAGGAATCGGCTCGGTCAATTCATACCATTTGGGATCCTGTTCGGCACAAAAGTAGGGACCATTGAAGAGTTCCTGCAAGCAAACAAATTGCGCCCCCTTGGCAGCGGCTTGTCCAATCAGATCGACGTGCTTGTCGATCATCGCCTTGCTGATTTTCTGGACTGGGGAAGTCGCAGGTTCGCACAACGTCGCTTGAATCAAAGCGCCTTTTACTATTCGTGCCATGATGTTCTCACAAAAAAACTTTGCCAGCCGCGAATCGCCAGGTTGGTCAAGCCATTAGCGAAGATGCGTTGGCGTGGGTTAGTAACAAAGAATTGCAATGCTGTGCACACAACATCTGCAACGTGATATGTTATCATATCCGATCATCGTTTCCTACAACGCCAGCTACTGTATATCGAGCCAACGTTTTTTGGAGTTCAAACATGTCAACGACCCAAGCCGGTTCTTCTGCTCAAACTGTCAAAAATTTCAGTGGTGGAAAGTGGATCGAAAGCAATTCTGATCGTACTTCCGATGTATTTAACCCATCCTCAGGGCAAGTCATCGCTAAGGTTCCCCTGTGCTCCGTCGAAGAAACAAATCGAATCGTTGATGCAGCAGCTGACGTCGCTCACGATTGGAAAGAAACTCCGGTCGTCGAACGAGCGCGGGTGATGTTTCGGCTGAGGCAGATCATGGAATCTCGCTTTGACGAAATCGCGGCGCTGGTTACTCGCGAACACGGAAAGACGCTGGCCGAATCTCGGGCCGAAGTTCAGCGGGCGTTGGAAATGGTTGAGTTCTCTTGCGGCATCCCCAGCATGATTGTTGGCGACACGATGCCCAACATTGCCCGCAGTGTCGACGCCGAAACGATTCGACATCCGTTGGGGGTCTGCGTTGGCATCACCCCATATAACTTTCCTTCGATGGTGCCCATGTGGATGATTCCTGTGGCGATCACTTGCGGGAACCCGTTTATTCTCAAGCCATCGGAGAAAACGCCTTTATCGGCCCAGTTGCTTGGCGAAATGCTGGTCGAAGCCGGTTTGCCCGACGGTGTCTTCAACATCGTGCACGGCGACAAAACTTGCGTTGATGCGCTTTTGAAACACCCCAAAGTCGCTGCGGTTTCCTTTGTCGGTTCGACTCCAATCGCAAAATATATTTACGAAACGGGAACCAAAAACGGGAAGCGGGTTCAGGCTGCAGGCGGAGCCAAAAATCACTTGATCATTATGCCCGATGCAGATTTGGATATCTCAATCAAAGCGCTGGCCGCATCTGCGTTCGGATGTGGCGGACAACGCTGTATGGCAGGAAGCATCGCTGTTGCGATTGGCGAGATTGGTGATCCTCTGGTCGACGGACTGAGAGAACATGCTGCTTCACTGAGAGTTGGTCCCACCGACGGGAACGAAGATGTTGACATGGGGCCGCTGATTCGGCAGGAACATGTGGATCGAGTTGCGGGCTACATGGACGTTGCCAGTGGTGAAGGCGCATCGGTAGCGCTTGATGGGCGCCAGGATTTTGCCGGCGATGGGTTCTTGATCGGCCCCAGTGTGATCGATCAAGTCAAAGCACCAATGAAAGTCGCCCAGGAAGAAATTTTTGGTCCGGTGTTGTCGGTGATCCGTGCCACCGACCTCGATAGCGTTTTGGAAATGGGCAGCAAGTGTCCCTTTGGCAATGGTGCGTCGATTTTTACTCGCGACGGATACGCGGCTCGCCAATTCAAACGGCATTTCAACGCTGGCATGATTGGAATCAACGTCGGCGTTCCCGCGCCAATGCCTTGGTTCCCGTTCACCGGTTGGAATCAATCTTTCTTTGGTGATTTACACATCCAGGGAACTGAAAGCGTCCAGTTCTATACGCAACAGAAGATGACGCTGACTCGTTGGTTCGAGTCGCCTCAAGACTCACATCACGATCCCGTTTGGAAAACCGAAAAACAAAGCTAGTTGCTGTTTCTGTTTGTTAAATGTGAGCGGCAAGGCCAATCAAGCTTTCGACAAGACCTACAAAGTGTTTCTCTGGGAGCCGACCATGACGATTAACCGCCGAACGTTCATGACCAAAACAGCTGTTGCCACTGCTGCGATTGCCGCAGCCGGTGCAACAACCCCGGACGCGGCGATGGCGACACCACCGAAAACTGTGGTTGAAAACAGCAAGCCTGCTTCGACACAAGACCAACCGTTTGTACCCAACCGGATCGCGGTTTCAACGTATTCGTTCTTCACATTTCGCGATGGCTCAAAGCTTACGATGCCGCAATGCATTGACGCTGCCGCCAAGATGGGATTTGACGGTGTCGAATTGCTGTTGGTTCAAATGGAAGACACTTCTGACGGCTTCCTGCAAAAACTAAAACGTCAGGCATTTGTTAATGGACTCGATCTTTGTGGAATGTCGACTCATCAGGGCTTTGTGACTCCCGACCAAGAGAAGAGGCAACGGCAGGTCAAACTGACGATTAGCCAGATCGAAATGGCTTACAAACTTGGAATCCCCACGATTCGAGTCAACACTGGCCGCTGGGGCACTTCCAAAAATTTTGAAGCTCTGATGGACAACAAAGGCATCGAGCCACGTCTCGAAGGACACACCGATGAAGAGGGGTTCAAATGGGTTTGCGACTCGTTTGAAAAGTGCCTGCAAAAAGCCGAGCAATGCGGAGTCGTGTTGGGCTTGGAGAACCATTGGGGTCTTGGTCGAACCGCCGAGGGTGTGCTGAAAATAGTCAACACGCTCGACTCGCCCTGGCTACGGGTGACGATGGACAGCGGTAACTTTTTTGAGCGACGGCATGAACAGCTAAAGATGCTTGCCCCCAAAGCCGTCTTCATGCAAGCCAAGACCTACTACGGTGGCGGAGTTTATTACGACTTGCCCGAAATGTCTGACGATAAAATTTCAGCTGACTACGCCAAGGTCGCCAGGATTTGCCAAGACGCAAATTTCAAGGGCTACATTTCGCTTGAGTTCGAAGGCAAAGAAGATCCGTGGACTGCGGTGCCAAAAAGTTTAGCAATGTTGCGAACTGCGTTTGGCAAAAAGCAGGAAATTCCGGTGGCCAAGGAAGCTACGGACAAATCCAGATCGTGAAAACCAGATTTCAGTTTGACCGGCGAACTCATCGAATTTTGAAAAATATTTAGTTTGTCGCCAATATCTGTTTGTTCTCGGCGAAAAGAGCCGATAGTGTTGGCGATCTTCCTACACCCATAATCGAGAGAATGATGTTTTTAGCGCAGATAACTGATGTAGCTGCGGAATCTGGAAGCAGCAGCGGATTCTATGAGTTATTGAACCGGATTCCAGAAGAAGCGTTGGCGGCTGTTTTGATTTTGAGTTTGATCTTTTCTTTTATAACCGTCTTAGTCACGGTCATTTGCCTCATTGAATGGCGAAAGTCGATTTCGCTTGCAACCATTAATCGCGAACTGATTACCGATCTTCTCGATCGTGGCTGTACTCCAGCCGAAATTGAACAGATTGCATATGGATCTTCGATCGCAAGCAAAATCCGTCGACTGTTCAAAGGTAACTCGAAGCTTGTCAAAGGCTATAAACGACCTGTTCGACCCGTCAAACACTCCAACACGGTGTAGTTGGAGCCTGAACAAACCGCCTTTACGCGAAAGGTTCATAAATAAGGCGGGCGCTACTTTCACAAAGTGCCAGGGACAGGCTCTAGTTCATTCCGGTCAACTTTAGGAAGAAGTTTAGAACGCTGCTTCCGATCACCTGATCCTGTGGCATCCACATGTTTTGGGCCAGATTAAAAGCCACCATGCCGCCGGTCATCAAAAGTGCAGTAACCAACCCCAAGCTGATCACCTGATAAACGGTGTAGGGAGCTTCAGGCATCGCTGCGGGACCAGTGTGCATTCCCGCTGGTGCCATAGCGCCGCCAATCATCGCGCCGCCCATTGTGTCATCGTAGGTTGGCATCATTCCACCACCATCGAGCCCCATGGATTCGTCAAACATCCCTGGTTGCGACGGAAACCCTTCCCCGCCCAGCATTGTTGGTGCAGATTCATCGGCATAGATTTCAGAATCTTCAAGCGCGATTACCTGAGAGCCGCTTGAATCGTCCTCCTCCATTGAGGCTTCCAATGGCGTCAGGTTGAAATCATCTTCCTGCATGATCGTCGCACTGTCTGGATCAGCCGCGTCTTCGAGAACGATCATGTCGTCATCTTCGGGCAATTCCAATGCATCGATATCCGAACCACCAAGCTCCAGTGGTTCGTCGCCCAATACAATGCCACTGTCGCTGACACTGAGATCGATTCCACTGTCTTCAAGCATTAACTGGGCGCTTGAATCGTCAAGCACAAGCTCAGCACTGTCTTCGAACGATCCGCTGTCTTCGAACGAGTCGCTACCTTTGAACGAGTCTGCCAGTGACAATTCTTCAGTAAACAGGCTGTCGTCGCCGCCACTACTGCCAAGCATCTTGCCAGTGTCCGAGCCGGAGGGACTCTTCTCGATTTCATCGTCAAGCAAATCCGAACCAGTTCCCGCAGGATCTCCGCCCAATAGCTTGTTACTATCCGACGCCAAGCTCAAACTGCTACCGCCAACCGACAACTTTTCATCGCCGTCAAGCACGTCGCTCTTGGACGGGAGAAGCTCGCCGCTGTCTTCGAGATTCAACATGCCGCTGTCTTCGAGGTTCAACATGCCGCTGTCTTCGAG
>CAYSQZ010000016.1:25439-38008 GCA_964433035.1 uncultured Pirellulaceae bacterium
TTCAACATGCCGCTGTCTTCGAGGTTCAACATGCCGCTGTCTTCGAGATTTAAATGGCCACTGTTCTCAAGGCTCAGCCCACTGTCCTCTTTGAGCCCCAAGTCTTTGACGCTATCAATTTTCAAAATCCCGCTGTCATGCAACTCAATTGCGTCATCATCGTCTTCAAGATCGATGGACTTGCTGTCGGCTGCAATCTGCAATTCCTCTTTGAGCGGTTTCTCAGAAAGCCCCGCAGAAGCGTCTTCTTCTACCAACTCAGCCGAACCGGAGACATCGTCATCGAGAATCAAATCGTCTACCGAATCGTCGAGACTGAAGGCAAAACTATCGCTCAGATCGCCAGCAACTTTCTCGACCGCGCCAGACACGTTAAGTTTAATATCAAGCTCGCCCGCCACTCGCTCGAGTTCAGTCATTTTGAACTTCCAGTTTTGCCCGTCACGATATCCGAAAATTTCGTGATTGGAGCGCAGTTCGGTTATCTGCTCAACCGTCATTCCTAGAATGTTAGCGGCTTCTTCCATCGGGATCAGTTTTGACATTTATCGGCTCCAGATTTGGCGTTAACCAAAGGTCGGTCTCAAGGGTGTAGTCTTAAAAAAAGTTGCACAGGGACAGGTTCAAATCGGTCATTCGAAGTGCGCAGCGGGATTAGCTCATTAGTATAACTTCGGAAGCAATAACTTGGTCAATTGGTATCGGCGAATCCTGGAAAAACGTCCAATCGAAGTGTTCCGTGGACTTCGAGCGATGCTTTCATAAGCCGACTTAATATTTTAGAAGCCAGAATTTCGGATTCAAGCAAACCTCGTTTATCCTCTGGTAATTTCGGCATCTTACTTACTAGAGGTTGAAAAACGCGGCCACACCGCGCCAGACCGAATTCGATATCCGTCAAAATCAGTAGAACCGACATCGACTCTTAGGCAAACCTCATAACCGTTTGCTGAAAAAGAGTTGTGGTTCTTTCTAACTACTGGCACTCCGGTAGCTTAGCAGTGCTCGGCGAAACACCCAGCGGCTAGCCCACAGGCTCCAGATTGAGGCAAAGATTGCAAAACCCGCCAAACCCCACTCCCACGCTTTCCACGACGATCCCAATGGTTGGGCCAAAATCCTGGCCGGGATGTTTGAAACGACCAGGATTGGAATCACGAAAGTGAATGTGCACCAAAGCGCCATCCCAATCCCTCCACCACGCTGGTAGATCTCCATCGGATAGCGATAAAAGTTGGTAATGTAAAACCAAAAGTTATAAAGATTCTGGTTTCGACCAAACCAGATACTGGTCGATGCCAGGCAGATCATAACGCTGTACATCACCGTCGCTCCACAGCCAACAAAGAATACGAATACCGGAATTGAGAACCAGCTGAAGTGTTTCTGCGCAGCTGCAACTGAACCAAGCTCCGCCGAATTCGGATCTTGTTCGTAAATCTTCAAAAGCGAATAAACGATCAATAGCACGCCCAGGATTCCATTGGGAACCTGAGCCCAGTTAATCCTGGGAAACGAAATCAGAAACTGTGTGTCGATTGGTTTAAGCAATGCAAAATCTAGATTTCCAGTTCGAATCAACTCACTGAATTCCTCTGCATTGGCCATAAAGAACGTCTGAACCAAGCTGTTAATGATCCAGACCGTCCCCAAAAAAATAAAGAACTCGTCTTCATGCCAGCCTGTCCCACGTCCGATTTCGCCGGTGTGTCGATAGATGATCTTGAATAGTCCCCAATTCATCGCCGCCCAAGACATCGATGAAATACATTGCAGCACAAAGTTCATCCGAAACGACATATCGCGGACCAACGAGTTGCGAGCAAACGTCAGAAAGACTTTTAAATATGAGGGCTGCACGATGGTAAAAATTCAGAATGGGATCAAGGTGTAACAGGTGTAATGCGTCGCTACTTTCGCGGAGGCTGTTATTTTATTGGCAGCCCGACGAGGCTGTGATTTTTTCAAACGCCTTAGAACAACTCAAATGAAATGGCAACCCGACGCGTGAGCGAGGAAGAAGCGGCAACTGACTTCGCTTCGCTAACGCGTCAGGTTTCCAAAGTCGCTTTTGACTCATTGCAATCTAACCTCCAAAACCGGCGTAACGCTTGATGCCGCGCCACCAAAGGACTCGGGACAAGACAATAAACAACACGACCCAACATGCTTCGATGGCCAAGCCCCAATACATCGCAGCACCTTCGACTTTGCCCAGAAAAACAGCTGCCGGAAAATAAGCCAGATATTTAAACGGCAAAAAATCCACGACACTTCCAATGGCATTGGGGAGCAGGTCCAGCGGAAACATATGCCCGGAAAGCAAGAACGTCATCAGCATAAAGATGAAAGTTAGCGAAGTAACTTCCAGGAACCAAAAACCAATCAGCCCAATGCACGACTCGAGATAAAATCCAAGCAAAAACGACAACAAGAGTGAACTGAAGAACACGATTAACACATCTGCTTTGGGCCAGCCCTCAACAAAGAAATCGCCACACAGATAAAACACCAATGCGAACGGGACTGTGGCGATCAAGTAGTAGACGAGCTTGTGGGCGATGCGCTGCATCAGCAGACAGCCCTGCATGTCGACCGGCTGAATCAGAAATTTCTTGACTTCGCCACTACGGATCTGGTTCGCAATTCCACGCGTCAGCCCCGGCATGCTCGAAAATGCCCTGCTGATGATGACCAGCAAATAGTAAGCAACCATATCACCGTACCGGTAACCGGCAATCTCGCCATCGGGCCCACCAGTCTGATCGGTCACATCAGGAGTCGAAATCACATCGTAGATTGCCCACCACAGAAAAATCTGAGTCAGCGTGGGAAGGAATCGCATCAGTGTTCCCAGCATAAAATCGGCGCGGTAGATCAGTCTCTCGTGAATCGAGATCTTAAAAAAAGTCCACCAGGTGATTGTGTTGGAAAACATAACTTGATTTGAATATTTCTTTTTACGCAGGTTCGGGTTTCAACCGAACCGCCCCACTGGAACCAAACCTCTGCAATCCACGATTGAAGTAACAGGACTCGTAAACTCGCCCACTACAATCCACGCTTCGAGCAACAGGACTGACTGGTAACCTCATCCACTACTTCAACCTGCCCCCTGCCCTTTCACGTCAACCGGACCCCGCAGCTTGAGCATCTCGATCGGCTACCCTGCTTTTTTCGGCTTGGGAAAATACGTTTGAGATGACTTCTTCCAATGGCGGGTCTTCGACCACGATATCATCAACGGCATGGGCTCCCAGAATCTGACTGAGCACCTTTCCGACTTCGTCACGCTCAACGCGAAATTTAATTTTCGGTGCGTCGATTTCAATAACGTTGGGAAGATCAGCCAATCCATCCAGCGCGCCGCTCTCGGCAAGATTAAGCGTCACGATCTTGTCGCCGCTAAACTGATCAACAATATCCTCCAGCGACCCGTCGTGATAAATCGAACCATTGGCAATGATAACGACTCGTTTACAAAGTGCTTCGATGTCCTTCATGTAGTGACTGGTCAGAATGATCGTGTTGTTTCGTTCCTGCTGGTATGACTTGAGAAATTGTTGAATCTTGTGTTGAGCAACTACATCGAGTCCGATCGTCGGCTCATCGAGAAACAGAACATCCGGTTGATGCAACAGCGCTGCAATCAATTCCATTTTCATTCGCTCGCCAAGAGACAGTTCTCTGACTGGCTGACCTAGCAAGCGGGTCACGTCGAGCATCTCGCAAAGCGAATCTCGCGTTTCTTCAAACTCCAGCTTGGGGACACGATAGATGTGCTGATTAAGTCGAAACGATTCTGCCGCGGGCAGATCCCACCAAAGCTGATTTTTCTGTCCCATCACCAATGCAAATTTTCGTCGGTATTCGTTTTCGCGCTCCCAGGGAACATGTCCCAGAACCGTGGCCGAACCGCTATCAGGATTGATGACACCCGAGAGCAACTTAAGCGTCGTTGTCTTGCCGGCACCGTTGGGGCCAAGAAAAGCCACGAACTCGCCTTCTTCGACAGTCAAATTGATATCGGAAACCGCGTGGACATCTCGATGTTCGCGATGGAACAACCCGCGAACCGAGGCCATTAGCCCTTCTTGTTTTTGATAGACTTTGTACGTCTTGGATAAATTTTTGATCTCGATGATTGGCATATTGAAATTATAAATCGGCCGCCATTGGACCGACAGGCGTAGCAAAAACCCACTGGTGATAGAGTCCGAAATAACGACCGATGGCCAACTGAGGTTTTCGGCAAACCGGTGACGAGTTACCATCCTTGTAGCACAGTCGCCTTTCGTGAAAATGCTGACACTTTAATGGCAACCCGAAGCGTAAGTTTATTGGCAACCCGAAGCGTAATAGGATTTTGCATCAAACTGAATGTGATGTTCGTAGTACCGCCTTTAGGCGGAATAGTATCCAGCCGGCTAAAGCCGGTACTACAAACGGTTTGTATCGATTGATGCAAAATACTAGTAAGCGAGGGCAATGTCAGCTACTGCTTCGCCCTCGCTGACGCGTCAGGTTACCATTCACACTTACCAAATTGCTAAACCGATCGGTCCAAACTTGAATCCAGCGACAATGAGAATCGGAATCGGTCACGACACCCATCGCCTCAAACCGGGAGGTCCGCTGCGACTGGGGGGCATCGATATCGAGCATACCCATTGTCTTGACGGGCACAGTGATGCCGATGTTCTGCTGCACGCGATAACCGATGCAATTCTTGGTGCGGCAGCCTTGGGTGACATCGGCGAGCTGTTTCCCAACGACGCCGCCGAGAACAAGAATCGCGACTCGGGAGACATGCTCGATCTGGCAAATCAAAAACTGGAGGCTGCGGGATATCGGATCGCCAATCTTGATTGCATCGTGTTTGCACAGCAACCGAAGCTCTCGCCTTACAAACGTCAGATCGCAGCTCGTGTGGCCGAGATTTTGAAATTGGAACCGGAACAGGTTGGCGTCAAAGCCAAAACAGGAGAAGGCGTCGGGCCCGTTGGACTCAGCGAAGCCATGATGGCGCAGTGTATTGCTTTGGTTTATCGACCGGGGCAAAGCTGATGAGCACTGAAACAACCCAAACCAAAGACGCCGTTCGAATCCTTGGAATCGATCCCGGACTCAATATCACTGGCTATGGCGTGGTTACCGTCTCTGGAGATTCGGTTTCAGTCGTCGAGGCCGGTGTCATCCGTAGCAAACGAACCGATGATCTGGGAACTCGGCTCTCGAGCATTCACGAAGGAATCACTGATGTGATCTCGACTCTAGCGCCTGACTGCATCTCGCTGGAGGAACTTTACTCCCACTACGAGCGTCCGCAGACGGCCATTATCATGGGTCACGCCCGAGGCGTTATCTGCCTGGCGGCGGCTCAAGCGAACATGCCGGTCAACAGTTATGCGGCAACACAAATTAAAAAAGTGCTTACCGGTAACGGCCGAGCCCCGAAGAACCAGGTTCAACTGGCGGTAACTCGGCATTTAAATCTTGATCAAATCCCCGAACCGCCAGACGTCGCCGACTCGCTTGCAATCGCACTTTGCCATTATTATCTTTCGTTACGATCTACTTTGACGACGTGAACAAACGTTGCAAAGTAATAAATCAGAACCAACATGAGTCACAAAATTGATTACAAAAATAACTGGCAAATTGACTGAACTTCAAGAGAACACCGCAACGCTTGGCGTTGGCGCTTTTGAGCATGAGGTGTTCGTGTCAAACTTTACCCATCGACATCTACAGCTCGACGTGGGCAAAGAAATAAGTTTGTTCACGATAGAGTTTATTGACGGAAATCCGCAGAAGGGTGGGCGGATGACACCGAGATTGGTCGGTTTTGATTCAATTATCGAAAAGCAGTTCTTTGAGCTGTTTTGCTCGGTGCCTGGACTGGGTGTCAAAAAAGCGCTTCGCGCGATGGTGCGACCGGTCCAGGACATTGCCAACGCGATCGAACAGCAGGACGTAAAAACGCTGACCACGTTACCAGGGATTGGCCCCGCGATGGCGGAGAAAATTGTCGCTCAGTTGCGCCGCAAGATGGCCAAGTTTGCGTTACTCGTCCAACGCGAAGAAGTCGACCAAACCATGGATGTCGAACGCTCGATCGTCGAGGAGACTTACCAGATTCTTGTTGCCCTTGGTCACAGCGAATCCGACGCCCGGACCCTGTTGGATATCCCGATCGCAAGCAAGAAGAAATTCAAAGACGTCGAAGCGTTATTGCAAGCCGTCTACGAGCAGTCCAACGCAAGTTGACCCAAGGCTACTTCGCACAGCCGGGTAGGACCTTGAGCCAGCGGCCAAGGAGATGTTGTAGCTGAACTGGCAGCAATTCAGCTACTTTTATTGCGGCAAACAAATCTCTTGCTGTCTGAATTCTTGCGACAACAGCTTCATCACCGGCCCTCTTAAAAGACGTCCGTGATGAAGTGGTGACCAAAGTGATACCGCCGAGTGCTCGGGTAGTAGTTGTGCCAAGACTTATTGTAAACCGGAATTCTCGCTTCAGCCGGGTAGCGGTAGTAGAGGCTGTCTCGACTTCGAGCGTAGTGGTTGCCCCAGTAGTTTTGAGGATAGGTGACGTAGGGATAGTGGTAGAAGCGATCCCAGTTCTGAGAACTCTGTTGGCCCCAATTTGCTCCGAACGCTGGTTGCTGTTGAGCTTGTGCTGTTCCGGATTGGTTCACGACGGCGAAAGCACAGACGCAAATGGCAATGATAAAAATTCGACGAATCATGGAGTTCTTCTCCCTAGCGGCAGTGCACTGGCGCACACTTTACGGATTGGTTACGACCAAAGGGTCTTGTCTTTGAGAGGATCGGCAATTCGTACAATCGGAATTAAGCGATTGTTTGACAATATCCTTTTAAGAGCTAATGCAAGTAAACTTGACTGCAATCGAGGCCGCAAAGTTTAACCAGATTCCGCATTCCCAACCGATCGCAGTGTTTGGTTGGAGCGAGAGCAAGCACCGCAGATGCTGAATCGACGCCAACGATCGAAACATTGGCTGGCCGCTATTCGATCAATTTGATGATGGGATCCAACCGCTGACTGCGTATCGCGCGAAACTCTTTCTCAATCAACTGGCTCTTCGGGTTGATCAACAGGGACTTCGATGGCGACGGCCTGTCATCCGATGCATTCCAAATCTCTAGTGCCCGTTTCTGTCCAGTCTCCCGGGCTTTCAAAGGAGCCACGAAGTCGTAGTCAAACTTGGAAAATTTCGGCAGGTCCTTGAGTGAATGATAGCCAATAAAACGCACGACATCGTAGCTGTCAGTTAGCAATTCGGCGAGAAAAGGCCCCATCCAATTGGTTCCCGACACCTCTTGGGCAGGCTTCCAACCAAAATGCCAACCTGCAATCGCACGCTGACCCGCATCCCCTTTGAGAATCCAGCGAATCGAAGAAGCGAGCTCTTTCTCCTGTGCATTGAGTTCCGGCGATTTGATACCGTACCACTGCCCCAGGTGTTCTGCAGTCCAAGCCAGCGACTTGTCCAAGTGACAAAGGTTGCAGGCGTTGGGGCGTCCCGTCGAAACCGTTGCAGCCACGCTGGGACTGTCAATCGTGTGACTTCTCATCGCCTTCATCAGTCCCAATGTCGTGTGGGGCATGTGGCAGTTGTAACAATTACTACCCGATGATCCGGCAGCATGATGGGTATGCAATGCCAGTTGCTCAGGTGATTCGTACTTCTGATGGCACTGTAGGCAGGCTTGATTACCGCGCATGCCGACTTTCATCTGATCGTTAGCCCATTGACCTTTGGGACGCTTATCATTCTCACTTGGGTGCATATCGTGACAGGAAAGACACGACATCGCTCCCTTCTGGTAACAAGCGGTCTCCAGCAAGCCGTTGTATTCTCGCCCGCTAACACGAACCATACCATCGGACCAGAATTGATGCTTCCAGAAATCTGGATCGCGTTCAAGTTTTTGCTTTACGATAGACAACTCCTGATCATGACCGAATCGGAAAACATGTCGCGAATCCAACAAGTCGTCTCCCGGGCGAAACGCAAACCCCTCCTCGTGCATGAAACTGTTTTTGCCTTTAGTATCGTAAAAGTCGAAAACCGAGTGACATTGGCCACAGGTTTGTGCAGATCGTTTGTGAGAGAGATCCGCCGGATTCACCATCGTCGCTTTTTTGATGGGATCAAGTTTCGCACGGGCTCCGACACCGTCACGATGAAACGCGACATGCGCTTCTCCGGGGCCGTGACAGGCTTCGCATGAAATCCCGAATTCTGCAACGTGCGTGTCAAATCCCTTTTCCGGATCAAATCGAGGTTGCCCGCCGACCACATGACATTTGATGCAGTTACTGTTCCAAACCCCGGCATGCATGCTCAGGCCTGAACCAGGCAGGAAAAATATCGATCCGTAGGGAATCCAACGTTCTTCTTTTGTGATCCAGATGAATGGAATCTTTGCCAGCGTGCGGCCTCGTTCCGTTTCACACCAAAACCCCTGCTGATGATGAGCGCCGGTCATCAACACAATCTTGAACACTCGGCTGGAAGCTGGCTTGCCAGTTGCGGACGGAGCCGAAGCCTTCATTTCCATGAAGTAATCGCCGTCTTCTCGAAAAAAACGAAACCGTCGGCCGGAATGAATAAGGACTTTATCGTCAAAGTCAGCGATCACGGTGTCCTGGGTGGGAACCTGAGTCATCGTGCGGTGGTGCGACGCGTGCCATGTTCCATATTGCTCAGCATGGCACTCTTGGCAACTATCGGAAGAAACGTAGCCGCGGGTCATGGTCTGGATAGGACGGTTTTTTATGCTCTCATCGTCATCAAAAGCAACTCCCGTACGCTCTGGCATCCCGAGAGCTTCTTCAGTCGGCTCGCTGGCTATGGCCACTATCAAACCGGCAAAGGTCGACGAGATCAACGCGACCCAAAAACCGATTTTTCTTTTTTGCGACCCGTTTTCGATCGTCATTTGAGTCTCGATTTGTTTCGCGTCTATTTCAACGCTGTGATTGGTGTTCGATCGGCGGCAACGAAATCCGGTTCCGTGTTCCAATGAAACCCCTGAGACATCGAAACGTTAGCCAGGCATCTTGCCGGCCGCAATTTCGTCTTCGAATTCATCCATCATTGGCCAGTCAATCGCACACGTTCCAAAATCGGCCATGTGCAAATACCCTTCTACCCGCTGGATCGCAGCGTCGAGCAGTGAATTGTCTTTGCGAAAGATCGGGCCGTGACTTGGCAACAACCAAACCACATCGCTCTCGCGAATCCGTTTGAGGGAGCTGATAAACGCCACCAAATCGCTGCCATGATGAGCGTCGATCGCACCAATGCAACCGTCACGGTAAATATTGTCACCGCTGAATAGATAATCTCCCATTCGAAAAGAAAGCTGGCTGTCGGTGTGCCCAGGCGTCAGCCAGACTTCCAGCTCAAGATTGCCGACTTGTATTTTGTCGCCTTCGTCAATCAAGTTTTCAACATCAACACAAGGCATTTTCATATCAATGCCCTGCGCCTCAATCAAAGCAAACGTTTTGATTCGATCACCTGCCTCCAGCGGCGCAGCAGCCAGCGCGTGCGCCGAAACAGGAGCCCGCAGGATTTGTTTGGCTTTAGCCAAGCCTTGAATGTGATCTACGTCGGCGTGTGTCGCAATCAACGACTGGCAACCAGAGAACGGAAGATCAATCTCACGGATCATATCGATAACTTCGTCAACGACTTCTTCGTATCCAATATCGATCATGACCCATTGGTCACCATCAAAAACGATGTAAACGTTGCATCCCAACACATGCCCCAGCTGGTGGTTCACTTCGATAATGTTTGGGAAGATTGGTCTGCGTTCAAGCATTGGCGTAAGGCTGCGCTAAAATATCCGGAAGTTTGCCAATATTTTACCGCTTGCTGGAAATCGGTTCAACGACTTCGTTGGCGCTTCCCAGTCACTCAAGAGAGATCAAGTGCGTTTTTGAGTCCAGAACGATAGTCCGGAAACTCAAATTGAAACTCAAACCGTTCCATCAGCTTGCGGTTTGAAACCCTCTTGCTGCTCCCAGACCGGGACTCTTCGGGTTTGACTTTTGATTCTTCCCAGGGAATCTCATCGACTCCAAACTGGCCTGCGATAAACTCGTAATACTCTTTTCTCAACGAAGGCTGGCCATCACTGACAAGAAATGTCTCTCCTGTAGGCGGTTGGTCGGCCAAAAGCGTCACGATTCTCGCTCCATCATCAACGTGAATCAGGTTCAAGTAACCCGCCGCCGATAGCTTCTTCCAACTCCCGGATTGAATCAAGTTACGGGTTGGAACTCGACCTGGACCATAAATGCCAGCAAACCGAAGAATCGTACTGCGATTTGCAAAGTCACTCGAGGCAATCAGTTGCTCGGCTTCCAGGCAAGCCTTACCTCCCTCTCGAGCTGGCTCGGTCATTGCAGTTTCGTCAATCCACTGGCCACCAAAATCACCATAAACTCCAGTGGAACTGATATAGATCAAATGCCCAGTCGCCGTAGAGAGGCGCTGAAGGATGTGCCGCAGGCCATCGACGTAGACCAGGCGGATATCCGAATAACGTGAGCGATCCATTCCCACGGAAAACAACACGGTGTCGACCTCTGGCAAATTGTCCAGCGAACTGGGTAATGTAACATCCCCAACAATTGGGGAGATTCCCTCGGTTTCCAGGGCAACCGCTCGAGTTTCCGATCGAGTCACTGCGAAGACAGAATCACCGTTGGCAAGCCAACGTTTTGCGACCCTAAACCCCAGATAACCGCAACCAACCACCAGTCGTTTCATTTTTTAAGCCTCTATTTGCCGTTAAATCCGGATTTGCGAGAATTAAACGCCACTTCCTCCCGGGTTTCAAACATGGGGGCGTTTCGATGGTACAATAGGATTGAGACGTCAGACCTCGATTGTCTGATTTGTGGAAATACGGGAAAATACTACCGAAACTCACTGGGCGAGAGCATTTTAATACGTATTAACATCTAAATGGCTAAAACACGGCCTATATTATTCTGTCTACTTGTCACCAAAAATCACAGGCTAAAACATCACAGGCGCGTCTATCAATATTAAAAAACGCTAAACGGTGAACACCTAGCTGACTCACAGGAAGAGGAACCATCAGATGACAATTTTGCAAAGTCACTTATTCTCGATCGTCACAAGACTTCCGCAATGTCTTGGAGTGGTTTTGGCTCTAACGTTAGTAACGGTCTACCCTTGTGACTTGGCTCAAGCCCAACAAGACGAGCCAACCAAAGAAGTCGCCTCAACCAACGCTGTCACAGAGCCTGATTCGGAACAACGTGGACTGCTGTTTTCGGGGCGCGTTCCTGAGTCGGTCGATGAGTTAAAGTTCATGGAGTCACACTTTGCCCAGCTCGCTGAAAGTGTTTTCCCCGCAACCGTTAATATTCAAATGGGTCAGTCGCAAGGCTCAGGCGTCGTCGTTTCACCTGATGGCTACATCCTGACAGCCGCCCATGTCATCGGCGACAATCCCGGTCGGACGGCGTTGATCACCTTTATGGTAGATGGCGAAGAGAAAAGAATTTTTGCCGAGACGTTGGGGGTCCAACCGGGTTCGGTCGATTCAGGAATGTTAAAAATCAAAGAAGGCAGCGCGAGGTACAACTCGCGTGCTCGAAAGCTTGACAAAGAAGTTCGTTTTGAAGGTGAGTATCCCTATGTCGATATTGGCATCTCGAACGATCTGAAAATGGGTCAATGGGTTTTGGCAGTTGGGCATCCAGGCGGCATCGATAAAAAACGTGGGTTGGTTGTTCGAGTAGGTCGAATCATCGACAACCGAAAAACCTCGCTACGAACTGACTGCACTTTGGTCGGAGGAGATTCGGGTGGCCCGCTGTTTGACATGAACGGCGATGTTATCGGAATCCATAGTCGTATTGGACAAACGTTGGCCGACAACCTTCATGTCCCTGCTGATATCTATTCCGAAAAATGGGATTTGATGACTGCAGGGGTCATTATCAACCGGCGTGGCACGCTTGGTTTTAGCGTTGTTGACCAGACCAACGAGATTAAAAAGGTCGAACCCAAGGGCCCAGCGGACAAAGCCGGAATGAAGGTGGGCGACATTGTGATCAAAGCTGGTCGCACCAAAATATCAGACAAACAAGAATTGGCCGAAGCGATGGACGTTTGGCCGAACAAGATTATCAAGCTGGTTGTCCAACGCGGCGACAAAGAAAAACAACTCAAGCTCAAGGTGGCCAAAAAAGGCTTTTAGTTCCCGAGTTGATAAACTATTTTGCGATTCACGATTTTTTTTAATTAGCTGCATTATGAACAAATTCCAAACCTTTCTCTCAATCCTCTGGATGGCTTGTTTTGTGCTCAGTGGAAACTTGTTGGCTCAAGACGCTCCGCCAATGCCTCTAGTGGAATCTGCACCAAAATCGCAGCACAATTCTGAAGCGCCCCAAGAGCCAGCCAAGCAGGACTTCGCTGCGCAAGAGGACGATCAAGACGGTGATGATCAAGACAGCGATGATCAAGACGACAAGAAATCTGACG
>CAYSQZ010000016.1:38108-39612 GCA_964433035.1 uncultured Pirellulaceae bacterium
GATCAAGACGGTGATGATCAAGACAGCGATGATCAAGACGACAAGAAATCTGACGACAATGAATCTGATGAAAAGGATGAAACGGAACCAGACGCCAGGAACCCTGAACGCAGGTCTCGATTTCCCGGAATCTGGGGAGGTCGTCGCTCCACGGCTCACACAAAAAAATCAGAGGAGTTCGTAGAAGTTTTTGAGTCAGTTGTGGCCAGCGCCAACGACTCGACGCTGCAAGTCATGTCTGGCAAACGCCAGATCGCCTTGGGTACGGTTGTCGATGCCGAAGGCTTGGTCTTGACCAAAGCCAGCGAACTGCGTGGTGAATTGGGAATCAAACTATCCAATGGCAAGGTTGTCAGCGCCGAAGTGCTGGGAGTCGATCCTGCGACAGATCTAGCGCTATTAAAACTGGAGACCGACAACCTTAGCGTCATTCAATGGGCTGACGATAAAACTCCGCCATTGACGGGACGTTGGGTTGCCACCCCCAAAGCAGAAAAGAAAGGCGAGTTCCCAACGATCGGTGTTGTCAGCGTCAATGCCCGGGAGATTCCTGCTTCTCGTCCCTTTATTGGAGTCTTCATGGACAACTTGGATGATGAGGACGGAATCCTCATCTCGGGAATCGTCAACAAGTCACCAGCAGATCTGGCGGACTTAAGGGTCAACGACGTGATTCTCAAAATCGATGACGAAGTCGTCAAGGGTCGCCGGTTCCTTTCCGAAACACTCGGGCAATACGACATCGGCGATCGAGTAACGTTAACGGTTCGTCGCGGTGACAAGGAAATAAAAATCAAGCTGACGCTGAAAGAGCGGGACAAAATAAGTCCAGACAGCACGCGCAGCAATACTCAAAACAGCATGGGAAGCGTTCTGAGTCGACGACGCAAAGATTTTCCAATGTCGTTTCAGCACGATTCCATGCTTAGCAGTAGTACTTGCGGTGGTCCAATTGTTGATCTCTCAGGCAAGGCAGTTGGAATCAACATCGCTCGTGCCGGCCGGGTTTCAAGCTTGGCGTTGACCTCCGAGGTGGTGCTTCCGATTCTTGAGAAACTAAAAACTGGCGACTACTCACCTGCTGTTGTTAACAAACGGGAGATTGAAGAACGCACCGCGGATCTCGAAGAGTTGATTGCCAAGATTGGGGATCTTCCGGACAAAAAGCGAATTCTGGAGCGGAAGTACAGCGTCGAGCGAGCGCGTCGGCAAGAGCTCCAGAACATGATTGACGAGATGCAAAAGCGACTCAAAGAAGTCACTGAGCGAACAGACAGAGAACGCAAAGAACTCGACTCGGTTCGCCAAAGTTTGCGTGTCTTGCAAAAGAATCAGGAAAATCTGGAGAAGGAGCTCAGAGAGCTTCGTACCGGCAGCCGATTCTAGTCACCGGGTGCCATTGGTGTGGGCGGCACCGCCGAGGCGGAGGGCCATCTATCGGTAGACCCACCAGTAGGTCAGGCTGTGTGTATAGACCGGGGACATAGGTAACAGTCGTGCCGGG
>CAYSQZ010000017.1:0-1398 GCA_964433035.1 uncultured Pirellulaceae bacterium
GGTACTTGGTACTTGGTACTGGGATATTGGACGAAGCTACGAGTCCCATTTCCGCATCGCTTCCACCTTGGCGTGGAATCAGTTCGACATCTGATTGGGGTAGTGAAAGAGGTTGCGAGTCCCGTTTCTCAAAGAAAAGCCGCGGGATTCGACATCACCATGGAAAATGTAGATCTGGTACCACTATCAAACGACTTAGCTTAAGCGTCCTTTACCCGCTCAGCCAAGTAAATTTGGCTCGCCTTGTACGGCTGGCCTGGTGTGTCACGAACTAAATGTCAATTTGTATTAAATATTTTGGTGGCATAGTCACCTATGGAGCACGCGGCTTGGCTTCATTCGGGAGCCCTGTTGGTTTAAAATTGAGCCGCTCCGAACCAACGAGGCTTTTGTTTTTAATGACCAAAGAATTTGAATGTCCAGTCTGTGAGCAGCGGTTCGCGATCTCCAGCAAAAAAAAGAAAGTAGAATGCCCAGGCTGCTCCCGCAAGTTCAAAGTGCGTGAGAAGACAAAGAAATCCAAAGACTTCAAACCAGCGCCAATTCCACTTGCTTCTTCGGTCCCTGCACCTTCCGCATTACCATTACCTAAACCGACCGTCTCGAGTGTTAATTCTCAAGTCGAAAATGCACCAACAGCTGTAGAAAACTCGGGGCTAGAACCCAACAAGACATCAAAATCTATTTTGGCTGCAGCCAAGCGGAAACGAAGAAAGAAAGAGAAGATTCGTGGCATCGCAATCATCGTTGGACTGGCATTGATCATCGGAACCCTTGCTGGAATTTTGGCAATACAATTGCGAAAACAAACAGCAACCGCTAAAAGCGCAAGCGCAGTGGAACCCTCACCTGACAGCCCCCAAGCAGTCGGCAGCGCCGAGGTTGCTAAAGCTCAACAAAGCAACATAGCGACGACCCCAGAGCCAACGAAATCGCAAAAACAACTTCGACACAAAGAGCTCGCTCCACGAAAATTTGATTTCCATGAAGCCAAGCAAGTTAGCCGCTGTTGGAACCTGATCCATCCTCACCTCGTCAAACTGACCGTTCACGACGGCTTGGGATCGCACCAAGCGGTAGGAACGATTATTGATTCTCGCGGCTGGATCCTAACCAGCTATTCCACGATCAAGGGAGCATCTAAAATCCAGGTCGAGTCAGGACACAAAATCATCGACCAGTTTTATCAACCTCCAAGGTTATCCGATACTGTTCGAGGCATCATCGCAACCGACCCGCAGCAGGACATCGCAGTGCTTTCGGTCAACCGTCGCTTCATCGAGAGTTTCGCGTCAGTTGCAGTTACTGAAAAGGACTATATTGTTAAAGGCGAGTTCATGATGCAGTGTGCTCCTCCAACACCTGAAAACGCTTATGGTTGTTATGAATCAAAAGTCG
>CAYSQZ010000017.1:1498-5911 GCA_964433035.1 uncultured Pirellulaceae bacterium
CTGGGTCGTTTGTCCAGATAAACAAAAGGCACTGCCAGGCTCTCCGCTGGTTCGAATTGATGGAACCCTGGAAGCGATCCACGTTTTCTCAGAAAACAACAAGGCTCACTACGCTTGGGTCCATCTCCTCAAACCGATGCTCGACAAGGCGGTCGACAAACCCCGGCCATTGAGTGCCCTGCAAGGTTCAGTCGCCCAAGATACTGGTAGCAAATTTGGCTTGGCAGTCGACCATCCGTTCCGGGAAACAAGCGTGCAACTAAACCGCTTGTCTGATGTTTGCCAGCAATTCGACTGGATTTGTGGAGACAAAGACCAATACAAGCAACTGCAGGAATTTTCTGTTCACTTTGCCCTGGCGATCAAGCTCGTCAAAGAGAACCAAAAGTCCAACCCGGAACTGATCGAAGAACTTCAACGCCAGATCAAGCAAATCAAAGATTCGATTTCAATCGCAATCAATAAGTCTGACAAAGCTTCAATGGGGCGCATGAACAAACTTGCTGCCCCTAACTTGGATCAACCTAACCAATTTGTTCCGTTTTTTGGGCGCGTGGAGGATCTGGAGCTCACCGCCAACAATGACATTCTCGAGCTTGTCGGAATCGCACCACCGGTAACTGTTGGATTGATTCCGGATGGCAAAAGAGATCCACTTTCTCGAGATAGCATAATCATGGCATTTGTTCAGATTCCCGAAACGCCTTCGTTCAAGTCATTCAAAATCCGCGGGTTAACCATCGCCTCCCCCATCGTCAATCTCATAACACGAGTTGACGTTTCTCGCTGATTATCTGGATATCTTTACTGTTCTAAAAAAGTCTCTGTTGTATGTTCAAATCCTGGCAATCAATCACACTTTGGAAACGAGTTCTTATTGGATTGGCGTTTGGCGTTGTCATCGGACTTGGGCTCAGGCATGGCTTGGGAGAACTAGCGACAGTCGACGATTCAGGCAACTCGATTAAGCTCTCTGGGATCGACCGTTCAGTTGAAATTGGCAATACATGGATCCAGCCATGGGGGCAGGCGTTCGTACGATTGATCAAGATGCTGATCGTGCCACTGATCGTCACGACGCTGATTTCCGGTGTCACCGCGATGGGCGATCCGAAAAAACTTGGTTCGCTCGGACTTCGAACGATCGCGTTGTATCTCTTGACAACGTTCTTTGCTGTTTCGCTGGGACTGGCAATGGGCACTGCGCTGCAACCGGGCGTTGGGGTTAAATACGACACCGCATCTGCCAAGGATCTCAATGCAGTCAAAGGAAAGATCGAAACCGCTCGGGAAATGGACTTTGCTGATCGAATGTTGGAGATCATTCCTGACAATCCAGTGGCCGCATTATCCGAGGGTGCAGTACTCCCGACGATCTTCTTCTCTATCCTGATCGGGATCGGAATTCTGGTCGCCGGAAAACCAGCAGAGCCAGTCAAGGATTTCTTCAACTCGGCCGCCGAGGTCGTCATGAAGATCACAATACTGGTAATGGAGTTGGCGCCGTTTGGAGTTTTTGCGTTGATGGCTTGGGTGATGGCCACGCGTGGCATTGAGGTGCTCAGCAACCTGATGTGGCTCGCGATCGCACTCTATGCCGCCTGCCTACTGCAGATTTTTTTCGTGTATGGCTTGCTAATTATTCGCGTGATTTTAAGACTTCCAATGAGCCAGTTTTTTCGAGGCATTGCCGATGCCCAAGGCGTTGCCTTCTCAACCGCTTCATCGAGCGCAACTTTGCCCGTTTCGATTTCATGTGCTCAAACCAATCTTGGTGTGGACAAGTCAGTTGCCGGTTCAGTGTTGCCTTTGGGAGCGACCATCAACATGGATGGCACTGCAATCTATCTTGGTTTGGTGGCGCTCTTTGCGGCTCAAGCCGCCGGGATCGATGTCACGATGACTCAGTACGTTCTCGTGGCCGTCATGGCGACATTAGTTTCCATTGGTGCAGCTGGAATACCTTCGGCTGGTTTGTTGTTGGCCGCTACGGTACTGGACGTGGTCGGAATCGATGAAACTCAAACGCTGCTGGTGATTGCTTTTATTTTCCCGTTCGACCGTTTGCTCGACATGATGCGAACTGTGACCAATGTATCGGGTGACATCGCAGTGGCTTGCACAGTCGCTAAATGGGAAGGCGAACTTGACACAAGTGTGTTTCGCAGTGAAGCCGATGTTTAGCGGCCATGCATTTACTTTTTGAATGGGTAAACCGCTGCATCAAACGAAAGAGAAGAGAGGGAAGCGATCTCCGTCACTTGCTAAACGTTCACTCTTCAACTTCGATTTCAACGAGCTGAGAACCTGTTGCCTTGGTCGTAATTCGATGCGTTTTCGCACCTTCGCCTTGACCCAACAGAATATCGTACTGAGTGTTTGGCAACAGTTGGATCTCAAACATGTCATTCAAATCATCCTGATCGCCCCTCGATTTCCCTTGCCCCAATCTCGACTTATCTGAAACAAGTTGAACTTCAATTGGAATTTTAACTCGTTTGGATCGACCAGTATTCCAAACTCGCACACGGACAACTATCGAATCTTCTTTGGCTTTGGTGGCTTTAGCAGTCGTGTACCGGTCAGTAACATTAACTGCATAAACTGAGTTCTCGCGATCCCGCGACCGGACCATAGGAAACGTCGTATCTGTTCGAGCAAAACTAACCGCTAAAATGGAATGCCTTCGTTGAGTTTTGTCGGCCAAGGAAGCGTCGCGGACGAACCAACCTCTGTTCAACCCTTTTGGATCATATTCAGCAGCGCCCGTAAAATGCCACCCGTCGTCAGTCCAGATCTCAGCCCAAGTGTGATTGCCGCGTTTGGTCGTCCACTGTGCTATCCCAGCCAATCTTGCTGGAACGCCGACACTGCGACAAGCATCAACAAGCAATATCGATAACCCCGTGCATGAAGCCAACCCTTGCTCGATGCTTTCGTCTGGCGACTGAATCGCTTTCTTGCGTTTGCGAGAGTACTTTACCTTGACTGTCTTAAACAGATGCTGGTTGAGCGCCTGGGCTGCCTCCTGGGTTGTCTTGCAGTCTTTAACAAGCGGCTTGCAGATCTCCAACAACTTCGCTCGCCAGCTTTCTCGCCTTTCGTCTAAATTCGCAAATGGCAGGACATCATTGAAAAAGATCTCTTCAGGAACTTGACTCGCCCACGGAAAAGATTCACGAGCCTGATAGGCTAATCGAACCGTATCGAGAATGAACTCGGACGACAACGATTCGAGATCAGCACGTCTCATGTGCTGGATCAAAAATTTAACTGCTTTTCGATGTTCTTCGGCAGCATCATTGAGAGCCTTTTCCAGCTCGACCCGATTGTCTCCTGCCAGTTCCAGTCGTTCTTCCATCCGTTGCTCGGCTCCAGGCGTCGAATTGGTTTCGCCCGGCACAAGGTTCGTATCTGTTTCCAAGGTCGCATTCTGCTGGCTCGAAGCAACTGAGGTCAACATTAGGAAGCAAAACACGCAACGAGCAAAAATGGTAATTAGCTTCACGGTGACCAACCTTTTCAAATGTCGTTGAAGGATAGACGGATCTGTTTTTTTTAAGCCAAATGTCGAAAATCGCCATTTGAACAATTTTGCATAGTTCGGAACAGACTCAAGCTTTCAGCTGATCAGTATAAACAAGAATTCGAACGAGTGGTCTGTCAAAGCTGAATTGTCGGCCTGCCGCTTGCGTAAGAATGCCCGGGGCTTTTACGCCAACGGCATTAAACAATGAGAACCAGATTGAGCAAGCTGGAGATCTTCATACTGTTCAAACACCACTGTTGGGAATGTTTTGCAACAGATTGCAATCTTAGATTTATTGCCGCGCGATCGTGAGGAAAACAAAATTGGATGCCCCCTCGGTTGATGCGGCAATAAGTGTCGGTTTCCCGACTTCGAATATTTGTGACGACTCGATCGAAGTGGTAGTGAGTTCTGGCGGCGAATCGTCGGTTCCTTCGCCATCGAGCCGCGTCGATTTAAAGGAAAGTTCCGCCTTTACTTTGTCATCGTCTGGCAGCAGTGTCACAACAAGAATCGCGCCCACATCTATTTCTTGAGTGTTGCGTACTACACCTCCTGAATGCGTTGTCGTCTTGCCAGTGGTGACCCTAATCCTACGTCCAAAGTTGACTCTACTTTCGTAGCCGGCAGTGGCCAAAAGTATGACTGTTTCAAACGGTGAAGCTTTTTGAGCCTTGATCGCGGCCAAGATACCATTGGACGTTTGGTCCACAGTGCTCAGGTCCTTGAGTTGGTATTGTGCCAAAGTAATTAGATATCGCTCCGGAGATTCGTTTTTGACCTGAATCTCAGGGGCATCAGTATTCGGAGCGGCTACGGCAGCATCCTGAGGTGCGGCGAAAATGCAAATTGATGTAGCAAAGCTAAATGCAATTGCAGTCAAC
>CAYSQZ010000017.1:6011-11314 GCA_964433035.1 uncultured Pirellulaceae bacterium
ACTTCAATCACGGCCGCGAGCGATGGTCGCCTTTCGACGGCAAATCTTCAACGAGTATCCGCAGCACCGTACCGACCTCGATACTTATCAACGGGATACTTGTTGCGATTCTTGATCATTTTCGCTTGCAAGGTCGACGCCAGATCAATATCCATTTCGTTGGCGATTGCCAAAGCATAACACAACACATCGGCAAGCTCTTCGGCGACTTCAAGCTTGGCCGCAGGTTCAAGATCTCGAGACTGCTCCGGCGAGATCCACTGGAAGTGTTCCATCAACTCGGACGCTTCGATCGCCAACGCCATGCTCAGATTCTTGGGAGAGTGAAACTGTTTCCAGTCTCGTTCTTCAACGAATTGGCGAACGATTTCGCGAAGGTCTCTAACTGTAGTGGCATCGTCCTGCTTGGTTGTTTCGCTGGTCATTCTATTTTTCTTTGGCTTCATGGAGACAGAACATATTTTGAAGCATCACCACGGAGCCGTCCAGAAGCAGTACAAACTGCATCTCGAGGCGGCAGAACGCAGAAACCAATGAGTTAATCTTCCCCGAGAGTGGTGGAGGCGGCGGAGGCTTTGTCTTCGATGTAGCGACCATTCTCGAAACCAATATTTCCTTGGAATTGCCAGTTGGCTGGCTTGCTGGAGGGCACGCTTTCGACTGTTAATTTAGTGCCAAGTGGTTATATTGAATTGCTAGACCAACTCAAATTTTTCCTTGCTGCCTTTCAGCTTGATACTTTGCACTAGGAGATCCAAATGAAAAAATCAATTCTATTTGCCATAGCAGCGTTACTGGCCTTCACTAATATCATCTCCGCCCAGCTTGTTTTTGATGGCGGCTCCAGTGGTACAGGTACTGACTTTTTCGAAGAAGCCAACTGGGTCGACACAGCTACTGGTATGGCCCCGGTTGCTGATACGCTCAACCCTTTAGAATTTACTAACGGACAACTTTTGGGAACTATTACTTCCGATTTATCAATCTCTGGCGATTTCGCTGTGGAAGCCGTAGGTGTTGGTGAAAACGTCCTCAACATCCGAATGGACAACGGTCGAACGCTAACGTTAGAAGACAATGCGACCTTGTCTTGTCAGCTCCTAACAGGGCCTGCCGGCGAGGAAATCAACGTTGTGTTGTCGGATAATGCCGAGCTCACGACCGAGAGAATTTCGAGAACCGCTTTCGATCTCTCCGGAAACGCTACCCTGAATTTTACTGGGACAATGCCAGAGTTAGATACTGACAGAGTCAACCTCGCTTCGGACTGGACTGGTAGCATCACGACTCAATTGCCCAATGGCAATCGAATGAACCTCATAGGCGACGATGGTACCGCGTTATTCAACGTTGTCACGATCGATGGTGAAGTCGCCACAAACGATGACATTGATACAATTCAATTCGGAGCCAGTATCATTCATACTTTGGCCGCTCCGCTTCTGCTAGGAGATGTCAACCGCGATGGCGCAGTAAACTTTTTTGATATCTCGCTGTTCATTCTTATTCTGGCCAATCCTCTAGTTGAGCGAGAGGAAGCAGATGTCAACCTCGATGGCGTAGTAGACTTTTTTGATATCTCGCCGTTCATTGAAATTCTGGCGACGTTTGAGAATTGAGCGGATCCTCGAATTTGTTTTTTGGACGCTAGCGTTGATCGAGTTTTAATCAAGCTATTAAAAGAGCCGCGCAGTCCCCCGGGGCGATTCGCCCCCTGCGCGGCTTAATGTTTGACGAGTTGGTTCTCAGATTTCCTGTGCCTAAAACTTCTATCTCATCAGAAGGCCGCCTGCGTCCAACTGGCCTCCTGAAGTAGTCGCTCTGGAGTCAGCAACCGAGGCTGCAGGTTTCTGCATGATGAAGGCGAACAAATCGTTGATTTCGATTTCAGAGAAATTGTCCAACAAACCGTGTGGCATCGCCGAGACTTTACTGTCTTTGATTTGCGATACTTCATTGGCGTTGACTCGAACTCGCCTTCCGTCACTTTGAAGGATGAAATACGAACCGTCAGCTTGCTTGACTGCCATACCGGTAAATTGATTACCATCGTTGGTCAAAATGGTTTTTGAAGCATAACGAGCGGGAATCACTTTGGACGGGTCGACCGTTGACTCGACCGCTTCTCGAAGCGAAAACCGCTGCGCCAAATTGGTCAAGTCGGGGCCGACACTTTCGCCGTGAGCTCCAACCCGGTGGCAACTGGCACATTGAGCCTTCGTGAAAATCTCATGACCACGGACGACGTCTCCGCCATTGCTGGTCTGAATGCTGGCTAAAAGCCCGTTGACGGAGTACCTCCCAACCGGGCTTTCGTTGGTCGCCAAACTGATCTTTTCGGCACCCGGGAACTCTTCTTCGTACCAGGTTCGCCATGAATTGAGTCGAGTCACCCATTGGTTGCTTTTGACTTGCGTCTCCATTCCCGACCAATGCTCCAACAATCCAGTGACGGACTCGGCACCTTCGGCACGGAGTCGATACCCCAGGGATATTACGTCGTAATAATGTTGAGCTTCTTGTGGACGTCGGGAAACGGTGGCAAGCTTCTCCAGCACTTCAATCCCTGTCAGGTCATCAAGCACTGGAATACTACTAACCAGATACGCCCAGTTGGCTCCATCAGGTTGTTGAGCCAGTCCAATTGCGATATCCGTACGACGCGCATCCTCTTCCTGCCAAATCTTTCTCAAATAGTCCATCGATTCTTTGTCACCGCTCTGCGCCAGAACAGCAATCACCCCCAAGCGAACTTGATCGATTCCTGGATCTTGATGGTTATTAGCCTTCATTCGCTGATCCATATCGATAATCAATTGAATCGTTTCTTGATCAGGCTTCCGGGGAAGCTTGTAAAATGCCGCAACAACCGCAGTGGGCCAACGCTCTCCATTGGCAAACACATTCTTCAGGTCACCGTGTCCAATAGTCCCCGAAAGCTGCTTAACGGCAGACCGCAGATAAATCTTATAGCTTCCACCTACATTCTTTTCTGCAGCAGCTTCTTCGAGACTGTCGATAATTGCCAGTCTGACAGTCGCGGACAAACGATCACGAACCGTTTGCATATACAAACAAAGGTGAACTTTGTCTTCGACACTAACTTCTGCGTCGTCGAGGTATGCCTTGATTCTTCCCTCAAGATCGCCGACCCGCAGATAGGCCATGGTTCTAACCAGTTCTCGATTAATCCTGGAATTACCTGAAGGAAATTCGTTGCCAATTCGCTCAACCAGTCCAGGAACTTTGGCAGGATTTACGTCTCCACGAACCAACGCCAACTGCATCACACGAAGCATGTCAACAAAATCCAGATCGTTGATAAAACCTTCCATAAACTTGCTTGCTTTGGCCAACACTCGATATGACCGAGGCAAGTCCGGGTAGGCTGTCATCATCGCGAGCGAGCCCTGAATGAAGAGACGTTTGTCACCGGTGGTGAATACTTCTTCTTCCCAATGTTGAATAGGAATCCGTTCGATCAATCGACGAGCCGTCATGGCTTCAACCCGATCCAAAGAAGTGAGCATCCGTAAAACCGTTTCCAGCGGTGGATCGATTCCCAGTCGAATATATGATTCAAAAGCGGAGCGCCGGACTTGCGGGTTCAAATCATTAGACAACTGTCGCAGCAGGTGTTCGGCGTCGGCGGTATTTTTAAGTCCGCACATTCGAGCGACTTGAGTTCGAATTGCAGGGCTCTCTTCCTGCGACAAGTCGCGCAAGAATTCCTCAGTCGGGACTGGGCCGTAGAGCACCATCAACTGCATCGCTCGCAGGCGAAGCTTTTCCGAATTTCGGGCCTCAGTCGCGGCACCTATAACCGCAGTTCCCCACTCCTTGCCCATCTGAATTTTGATCCGTGAAATATTCTGCCGAGCCCAGGCCGACGTGGGCTGAGGGTGGCGGACGGCTTTCGCCAAGTCGGATTCGAAGTTCAGCATCTGCGCTGGAACCGTACCGTTCCAGGAAATACGATAGACGCCGCCAGCAGTGCCCCGGCCTCCAGTACAAAAGTACATCGCCCCATCTTCACCGACCGCAAGATCACAAACGTTGAGTGGTCGGCCCTTAAGAAATGTTTCGGTCGTCGCTATAAAACCAGATTCATTTTGTTGTTGACGAAGTGCGAGAATCCGGCCTTCTGACCAGTCAGCAAGGAAAACCGTATCTTGATAACGAATCGGGAATTGAAGATGTTGATAAAGAACCGCTCCAGTAGGTGAACCGCGTCCTGTATCGCAGACTGCAGGAGTCTGATCGATAAAGTAGTCAGCGAACTTGGCTGAACCACTTCGCCAGCCGAACTCGGCACCATCGGGAACATGAAAGACTTTGGTGGGGCGATACCAGGTCGTTCCAATATCCGATTCCATGTCGCTGTCATGAAAGAACAGCTCTCCAGTGTGATCAAAGACCAGATCGTAGGCGTTTCGAATGCCACCGGCGACTATTTCGACTTTCTTACCATCAACTGAAACTCGAACGATCGTTCCGCCGGGAGCCTTGACTCCAACAGCATGTCCACCGGGATCTTCGTACCGTGGAATTAGATCGCCTTCATAGGAATCCTGGTACGGACCCGTAGCATCTGTGATTTGTTTTACCTGACTACCATTTCCAACGATGACATAAATCATTCCGTCGGGCCCAAGTTGAACTCCATGCGGTCCATGCTCACCAGGCTCACCGGTAAACCCGAGAAGCATACTCTGAATTTCCAAAAAGCCGTCACGATTTCGATCGGCAAGCTTGTAAAGACCCAAACCCTTGGGGCCATCAGCGGTGACATAGACAAAACCGTTCAGTGGCAAAATTCCTTGACAAGTATTGACTTCATCACAGTACACTCGAACTCGCTGAGGATCATTTAGCGGTTTTGTTGGATCAGCGATCAACAGCGGTCCCGCTTCACGAGACAGTAGCAATTTCCCGAATTCATCAAACTCCATCGCGATCAGTGAGCCGGTTTCTTCATCCGATAGCACCGCCTCAACTGTAAACTCACTGTCAATCTCGAAACGCGAAGCTGATTTCTGCATCGCTGGTTCGGCCAATGGTTGAGTTGCTGGCTCAGCTGCCTGCTCTGTTACTGGTTCATCAAACTCAAACCCATTGGCCACAAACCCATTTTCCTGGGCGACCGAAGGTTCGATTTGTACATCGCTGATTTGTGGGAGTTGTACGTCTGGGAGTTGTACGTCTAATTCGGTTGCCGCTTGACTTGCAGGAACTGAATCCGCCGCTGGAGTGTAGATCGGGGCAAAGTCGTTATTGGAGGCAAAGTCGTTATTGGAAGCAAA
>CAYSQZ010000017.1:11414-15315 GCA_964433035.1 uncultured Pirellulaceae bacterium
GAGTGTAGATCGGGGCAAAGTCGTTATTGGAGGCAAAGTCGTTATTGGAAGCAAAACCGTTATCGTTTTGTTGAAGCAAAGCAGGATTGGACGGGGCTTGCTCGGCTGCCTGCCTCGACACTGCCGCGGCAGCATTCTGCAAATCCGATTTAGCTGGTGACTCAATCAGGCTAAGGTCTTTCCACTCTTGACGGGTCGCAGGAACGGCTGCAGCTACCGTTCGCCCAGTTTTGGCGCTGCTTGAAGTCGTTGAAGGAATACTTTGTACTTTGGCTACTCTCTTCTGCGAAGGCGAAGGCGAAGCCATTTTTTTAGCAGTGACGAACGCAGGACCAAACGTTCGCGCGTTAAGCCAGCCAATATCGTTGTACGATGCAATTTTCCAACCCTCGATCGAATTGACTCTCGTCTTCCAACTTTCATCTGATCTTAAGACTCGCCACCGTGGCTCGCCCACCTCTTTGACTCGTAAGCGGACGGCCAAGCCAACCTGCTTTCCGCTATTGTGCCTCACCTTGATCGCCAACAGATTGACACCAGGCTCCATGAAATCTTTGACGTCATACTTTTCGGTCACCGCGTTGGATCGCCCCTGGGCAGCCAACCGACCGTTGATATAAATGACGTAGTCGTCGCCGGCGGCCACTTCCAACTCAGCCGTTTCGGGACGAAGCGAAGTGAATTTTTTTCGAAAGTGACAAACTCCCTGGCTTTTTACGCCAACAGATGTGGTGTCTTTAGGTGACCAGATCCAATGAGCTTCTCCAGCTACTGCCGATGCGTGCACAGCCAGAAACGCCGCAGCTAAAACGATGGCGAACATTGAAGTTCGCGTCGTCGCCCGAGCTAGCGAAAGAGACTTTGTGCTATTTGAAACAACAGTTCGATAAAATCTGCGATCGTCCATGATCACCTCTCAAAAACGAACCTGATTTTGATTCAATCAGGCCAATTGACGAAAATTCGCGCTTCAGTTGCGCGAGCTCTTAGTCTCTGGATCGGCAATAAATGCCTCCGGATTTGGTCAAGTTTGCCGATTATTATCATTTTTCGCCCGCTTACTTTAACTGCTGGCGACTTTTTGAGGGTAAAATGGCGTTTCGTTTGACGAAACCGCGATTTTTAGCGACTCGGCGAGACAACAGTCGCCGTTGACCACTCGGTTCAAAACGATTTTTCTATCCATGTTTTTAAGTATGTATCATCGGGACCTTCAACCATGCTTCGATTTGTTGACAGCTTTTCAAAATACCTAAACAACCAAAACCATCGTTCCACAGTTCGAGGCAGTGGACGATCTTCTAAACGTAGCCTCAGCTATCAAAACCTTGAGAGCCGTTGCTTGCTGGCGGGAATCACGTTTGACGTCGATACCGGAAACGTTCTGATCGAAGGTGATACCACCGACGATATCGCTGAGGTCCGAATAGCCAATGACATGGTTCTGGTTTCTTTGACCGGATTCGCAGACGAAACCTTTGCAGTCGCTGAAGTTTCAACACTCCGCTTTGAAGCCGGCCTTGGCAATGACCAGTTCAGCAATTTTACATCGATCCCAAGCACCGTTATTGGCGGCGCCGGTAACGATACGATCTTGAGCGGGTCTGGAAATGACACAGTTGTTGGAGGCGATGGAAACGACGAGATCCTCGGTGGCGACGGAGATGATTTCCTATCAGGGAATTCAGGCGTCGATATCATTTCGGGCGCCGCGGGTAATGACACAATTCTTGGTGGAACTGGTAGAGACGAAATTCGAGGCGGTGTTGGCGACGATACGCTCAATGGCCAAGACGGTACTGACACGATATTTGGTGGTGAAGGTGGCGATACAATTACCGGCGGCGACGGCATCGACGAAATCTCTGGTGGCGATGGCGATGACACGATCTCGGGCGGTTTAGGCAATGACAGGATCGTCGGTGCCGCTGGTAACGACACCCTCAATGGCAACGAGGGCAACGACGAGTTGTTTGGGGGTCAGGGCGAAGATACGATTCAAGGAGACGACGGGGAAGACGAAATTTTCGGAGGCACTGAAAATGACATTCTTTCTGGTGGAAGTGGCGATGACCTCCTGGTTGGCCAAACTGGAGATGACACAATCGACGGTGAAGCCGGAGAGGATCTGGTATTGGGCCAAGCCGGAAACGACACTCTATTTGGCGGCGATGGAGATGACCAAATCCTGGGAAATAATGGCAACGACACCATTGACGGAGGCTTGGGCAACGATCGAGTCATCGGAAGCCTCGGCGACGATATTCTGCGCGGCAGCGACGGAAATGACACAATCTACGGTGGAAACGGCAATGATCAGGTCTTCGGTGAATTGGGCGATGATACGTTGATCGGCAACGCTGGCGATGATCTTCTCAATGCAGGTTTCGGAGCAGATATTGTTTTTGGAGATATTGGAAATGATGTAATTCGAGGCGGAGACGGTGAAGACAGCCTGTTCGGTCAAGCCGGAGACGACCTTATCTTCGGTGCCAATGACAACGATCTGATTCTTGGTGGCGATGGCGACGACACGGTATTCGGTGGATTTGGTGACGACTTAATCTTCGGCAGCAACGGAGATGACGATCTCTATGGTCAAGTAGGAGCCGATACCATTATCGGCCAAGCTGGCAATGACGGAAACTTTGGCGGCGTAGGAGGTGGCGACACGGTCATCGACCGTGAAGGCCGAAACCGATTCATCGATTTTGGCAATGATGAAATTGCTGGCGCCACCAGTACTGATGCTGTCCTTATTTTCCGAAATGGCACTGACACCTGGACCAATCGTGAAGTTGAAACCCTTGACCAGGGATTTTTGCTTTTAACTGAACGAACCGAGTCAACACGAATTCTCCAGGCAACCACGACTAACCAGCCGCTGGTATTTGTCAAAAACTCTTCGGTTGCCGGCAATGAGATTGCAGTCAGCGAGCTAGTCTCATCTGAAGTGGCGGTCTTTAATCCGGAAACACTTTCTTTTGACATGAACACTGTTGTAGAACGGACGCTCACGTTCGGAGACTGGAATGAGCAAGATCAATTGCTCAACGATTTCTACATCTCGGAAACTCCAGGCTTGATCGCTATCGACTGGGCCGGTCCCGATGCGGTTGCAGATGTGATTGCCTCTCAAGGTTCCTTTTGGAATTCTTTTCTTCTCCAGAGCGGCTGGACGCAGGATCGTCCACAGCCGATTGAGTTCTTTGAGGTTTCTGGAGATGGCCAATGGTTTTATCGGTCATCTGCTTTGTTTGTTGACGCGGACAGCACCGAGAATCCAACTGCTGATTTTACATCGCTCTGGAATCTGTATTTCGACAATAGTGCTGCAGCTCAAACTCAACAGGCTGTGCTTGGCAATAAGATAAGTCTGGTCGGCGAGCTATTCGACAATCTGGCCTTCTTTTAATTTGAACCAATTACGCCAACGGCGTTAGATCATTAGCCCAAGGTTCTTGAACCTTGGGCTAACACGTAACGCACACAATCCAACGGGATTGGATCAGGTCTGGAGATGTTCCTGTTGTGATCAAACCCCCGTTGGTCCCTTCGGGTGCGCCTACCGTCGGGGTATAGGTAAAGAGATTGATTGTGCAAGCCGAGCACATCGACCTTCCCGATCAAGCGGATTTCATCGTCTTTGTCACGCTCCCAATCTTGGGAGCGTGACTTTTTTCGTTTTACCGCATGCAGCCTATCACCCGAGCGATTCAAGCTCCCCAGGAAATTGACATCATGTGGCCTGTTTAATTGTCACCAAGCTCAGTCAGGCGCAGCCGGACCTACTTCTACTATCTCGTCGGGCGGTCATTCGTTGGCGTGAGTTCACTTTTGAGAGTTCACTTCAACTCCGTGTATTCCTTGGCGCCTAGAACTCGTTGGTTAATTGACCTGA
>CAYSQZ010000017.1:15415-32646 GCA_964433035.1 uncultured Pirellulaceae bacterium
AACATACTTTGGTAACGCGAGTAGTAGTCCGTCAGGCGTTCCTTTGTGTTGCTCCAACGAAACTCTTCAACGGGAAAGTGTTTTTCGCAAGCTACACAGTAAGTTTCGTAAGGATGACAAAAAACATGCGTAACATATTCATGGTCGCCTTCGGAGACTGTCGTGTGCTCCTTGCAGCTTAAGTGTTGGTATGTTCTAGATTCTTTCGTTTGCCATTCTGAAGGCGCAGCCTGATTTTGATTTCTATTGTCAGGGCTTAATGCAGGTGGAAACAATTCTTCACGCGGTTCGACCACTTCAGCAGTCAACACAAACTCAGGAAAAACTACGACCGCACCGCACCGCACCCGCATTTCCCCTTTTTGCCACCATTCTTTTCGGTGACTCGGTAGCTTTTGCTGCAACCCGGGCAAGTGATACGTTCCATAGCAGAACCTACTTTGAGCGGTATGATTCGTTTAATAGTGTTCGATGATATCGTCCCGGTGTTGCCCTTGCAAATTATTGTATGCCGTACTCTTCCATCTGCGAAAACCACCACCGATCAATAATACCGAAACCACACCAGCTAACCAGGCTGATCTCCCTAAGCGGTATCGCAGACGCGCGATCTGTCGTTGACGATTCGTTGTTAGAGAAATCTACGCTGCGCGACGTTGTGATTCACGTTTGGCTGGAGCTTGATTCGGCGCTTTCCAAGGCACTCTTGAGGCTGGATACATGAGTAGACTCGAGCCGCTGAACCACGTGAGCAAAATGGTTTTGCAGTTGCTGCTTGACTCAGGCGAAGACAGATTGTCCTCCCAAACGTCGGGACCAAGAAAGGCAGACCGGAAACTACTGTTAGAAGCGGTGTTGGTGGAAATCGCCTCACACGATGCATGGGCCGAAGCAACCCAAGCTCCGATGATGATTCCAACTAGTGGCCAGTCGAATTGACCAGTATATGCAAGGATTTCGAACCGAAAATAACGTAGCAAATCCGGATAAGTTCAGTCGGTTGGACCACTACTCGATCTGAGCTTTGGGTGAACCTGTTGGGTTTTTCAGTCTCACATAATCAGACTCGAACGGTCTGTAACTTGAAGTTGGTGGTTTTACCACGCTAGCCAACACTGCAGGAGATACCAATGCGAATCAACAAACGACAAAAAGAGCGCTTATTGAAACAACACTGCGGCGTAATCAATGATGACGACGCGATCGATCCACGTCATTATTTCTACAACAAGCGAAAACCAAATCGTAAATATCGCAAATCGTACCAACTTTGTAGACAAGTCGCCGACACACTTCACCTGGTTCTGAGAGACGGGGACAACAGGCTCGACTGCGTCTCTGTTATCGATGTCTTGCCCGCACCAGACTCGCGAAGAATGCTGGTGCTAATCCGCATTCAACCGATTGGCGAAGTTCTTTCGGCTTCCAACATCGAGACTACGATGGCAATCCTGCAGGATCACATTCCACGGCTTCGTTCCGAGATCGCACGAACGATCAATAGAAAGAAGACTCCACAGCTGATTTTTGAGCTTACAAAACTCGACCCTCAGTAGTCATCGACTCTGAGTACCCACTTCGAACTGAAAACCAAAAAAAGCTCCTCAGATAATCTGAAGAGCTTGAAAGGTAAAGCTGTTTCGAGCGTGCGCGATCAGGTGAGTTTCACTGCCGGTAGCGTCACCGTTCGACCCGACGGGTCGCGACACTCTAACTCCAGGTGCTCCGGAAAGACGGTTTCGCTACCAAGAATCTGGATGTCCAGCGTTCCCCGGCCTTCCAGTTCCGCCAACTCTTTTCGCTTTTGATTATTCAAGTAAGCTGCTACTTTCTCATTTACACGGACCGTTGCCGAGTGAACATTTTTCTGCTCAGTGGCCAACATCAACATTCTCAACACATCCAGCGCCATGCTCTCTTCGGTTTTGACGTTACCGCGACCGTTGCAACAAGGACACTCGGAGTAAAGACTTCGCTTCAAACCGGGTTTGATTCTCTGCCTTGTCATCTCGATCAACCCAAACGGGCTAATCCTGAGGACCTTGGTTCGAGCCCGGTCACGCTTCATCGAGTTAGCGAGCGTGCGCTCAACACCGCGTCGATGCTTGTCTCGTCGCATATCGATAAAATCGTTGACAATCACACCACCGAGATCTCGCAGCCGCAGCTGTCGAGAAATTTCCTTGGCGGCTGCGAGATTGAGTCGATATGCGGCTTCTTCGGGGGAGTCCTCAGAGCGGAAGTTGCCGCTGTTAACATCAATCGCGACCAGAGCCTCAGTTTGATCGATCACGATCGATCCACCATCTGGTAACGGCACTTCGCGAGCATGAATCTTGGCGATTTCGCCTTCCATTCGATATTGATGGAATAGAGGGTCCTTGCCTTCATACAGCTGTAATTTATCGGCATGCCGAGGCATAACCAATTTGAGAAACGATTTAGCTCTGGCATGGGCGTCGACGTCGTCAATCACAATCGTATCGATATCCGACGTAAGAATATCGCGAATGGTCCGAGTGATCATGTCGCTCTCTTCGTAGATATCGATCGGAGCGGGGATGGTTTGGATGCGTTTAGCGATTCCTTTCCAAAGCCTTAGCAGATAAGCCAAGTCACGCGAGAGTTCCTTTCGCGAGCGGCCTGCACCGGCGGTCCGAACAATAAAACCAAGTCCTTTAGGCGGCTTAAGATCGTACAGATATTCTTTGAGGCGTCGACGCTCCTCTTCGTCTTCGATTTTTCGCGAGACGCCAATCCGACCCAACGCTGGCATCAACACCAGATAGCGTCCGGGAATACTGATGTAGGTCGAGAGCGTCGGACCTTTGTTCCCAATTCCTTCCTTGATAACTTGAACAAGGACTTCGTCGCCACGCTTGAAAATTTCCTGAATCGGCGGTTTTACCCGAGGGCGAAATCCGCCGTGGGTGGGCAGACGTCGACGGGGGTTATTGGCAGCAGCCTCTTTCTCTTTTCGCATCATTTCATCAGGATCATAGCCGCCCTGCTTGAAATAATGAGGCTCAACATCGCTGATGTGGAGGAATCCATTGCGTCCAACCCCAAAATCGACAAACACCGCCTGGATGCTCGGTTCGAGATTGACAATCTTTCCCTTGTAGACGTTTCCGACAAAATTTTCCTGGCTGGCTCGTTCGACGTAGAGCTCTTCAAGCCGCCCGTCTTCGATGATCGCGATCCGACATTCTTCGGTCTGCGATGCATTGACTAACATTGTTTTCTTCATTTTGGTGTATTCTTTCTTGGCAACTCGAAGGTCCCAATTTCGTAGTTCCAGGCTCATAGTCTGAAGCCGATGAATTTAGGGTGCGTACCACTCGCAATTGAGCTTCCGCGCTTCGCTGCACTGTATGATTTAGTTCGTCATCCCAATGGCCAACACTGGCACGGGAATTGGTCGGGAATTGCCCAAGCAGTCGAAGCGTCGGTGAGAGCTGCTCACTTGTTGACGCTTGAACCAAACTTCGCGTGGAAGTCTCAGGCAAAAACCGAAAAAGAAATTTTGTTGCTCCACTCCAACAGCGCCACGAGGCAAACTGCAAAGTGAAATTGGCTTGGCGATCTGCAGGGCATGGTTTGGTATCAGTCATGCCAACGCAGCTCGGCGAGAGATTTGCTGCCGAGTCCAAGCGATCGTTGGTCGAGTGTTTTTGAAATTGCGAGCATCGCCGCAATCGAGATATGGCAGAATTGCCTGACCGCTGGACACTTAAAGTGCTGTTTGAGCAAGTGACTTTGGTCTTGGATGGGAAAGCCGTTGAGAGCAGGGCGGTGAGACAGCGCAAAAGAATCTTCAACGAAGCAATGCCTCGCGAAAAAGCGTTTTCAGTTTCGGTATCGCACCGCTGTATCATCGAATTGAAGCCAATATTAACTTGGCCCAAGCTTCAAAAGCATAGGCCGACTAGCAGCGACTGTTAACGGTTGCCAACAGTCAGCCGCAAGGCAAACAATTCAACTTTGGTAGTTCACTTCCTTCAGCACTGAAACATCATGTTGTCTGCGACGGATCGCTTAGCTGGGATCCCCTGATTCGGCTGTGGCGGGAAAACCCGATATCAGCAAACCTTCCAGAGTATCGATTGCTTCCTGGGCGTCAGCACCGGTTGCTTCAACGGATACCTCGGTCCCTTGGGTCGCCCCCAACGTCAGAATATCCAGGATACTTTTCCCATCAATTCGGATCTCTTCCTTGACCAGCTCGATCTTGCTCTCAAACTTCGCAGCCGTCTCAGCAAACAAATAAGCTGGGCGCATGTGCAGGCCCTGCGGATTGCTGATGGTTACTGTAGAAGATCGAAACTGGCTGGTCATGAATTATTGAACTACTTTGGTTGAATCACAAAAGATCACTTACGTGACTACGAAACAAACTGGTTGTTGTCAGCTTCTTCAAGAATCTGCTGAATGTCCTGTGCAGTTTTAGACTGCTTGAGGAATCGACAGAACGTTTCGTCTTGCAACTGCTTGGAAATATTTTCCAAAGCTTGCAAGTGATCGTTTGGCTGGTCGGGTGGCGAGATCAACATAAAGAAAAGCTGAACTTGCTCACCGTCAAGACTTTGAAATTCAACCCCGGTCGGGCTGACTCCAACCGTTCCAACCGGTTTTTTCACTGAGGGATGTTTTGTATGGGGGACCGCAATACCGCGACCAATTCCCGTACTTCCCAATTCTTCACGTTTCAAAATAGCTTGGACGATACCCTCAAGGTCATCGGCGCCAAGCTGTCCTGATTCGACCAAACTGGCCACCAACTCACGAACAACTCCTTCTTTGTCCGTCGATGTTAACTCTGCGTTGATCGCTTTCGTTTTCACGAAATCTGAAAACTTCATAAAAGGTTCCTTGTTTTGTGGTCTCACTGCCGCTACGACATGTTTTGCAATTCTGAACTGCAGTCAGCAACGATCACTTGCCAGGCTAAATTTGCTACTGGTCAGGATCGTCACCGATTGGATCTTCAGTCATTTTGTGGTCGCGGTTGCGATTACCAATCTTTAGTTTTTCGTTATGTTTCTTGAGCTGCTGTTCTATCTTGGAAATTGTGCTATCCAAAGCAACGATGACATTGGTTCCGGTATCAGACGCGAAAAAGTCGCTAGTCTCTTCAGCCGACACAATGATCTCAACTTTTGGGTTGTCACTGTGTTTCAAATCGGCAAGAACCTGAATGCCAGTTGTTCGATCAAAGAACTTAGGAAGCTTGGCGGCTTTCGCCCTCATCGTTTCCTGTATATCGTCGCTAAGTTCGCCGTGCTTGGCGGTTACTTTGATTTCCATAAAGCCCTCTAAAATCGACGTTGCAATAATTTTAACTGCAATCTGGATGGGAAATCTCTTTGATCGTCTCAAATAACAACTCCCCACCACCCGTGATTGTAATACTCTCGATATTTAACGACAAATCCAAATCGGCCACAGTAGCCAAAAACCGTGCCCAATTATCAACATTTTGACGATTCGCCATCCAATGGCGTACTGTAATGGCTACTTCGCCGCCATGGTCCCAAACCGCCATTTTCATCGCCCATGGCCAAATAGCTCGACATTTGAGCAAGAACCAATCCTAAATCCAAGTGCTTGCTTTCCTGGCGCGACGACTCAGCAAGAGAATTTTAAGGCCAATCTCGTAAATCAATACGGTCAAATCGACGGGTTTATGATTCACCCAAAGATTCACCAAAGAGAGGTTTATTGGATGGTTCTACGGATGACACCAGCGGCGTCGTCTTAAAAAGACGGGATCACAGGATGAACAGAATTTGACTCTCAACAGTCACAAGACAAGGTCCTGTCAATCCTGTGTTCCTGTCCAAATCCAAGCCGATTACTTTCGTCGATAAACTTCGAAAGAGTAAGCAAACTCATTCTTGCCATCTGGTTCAAATCGCTCGGTAGACACCGCTTCCCACAGGTCCCAATCTATCTCCGGAAGAAAGGCATCGCCCTCAATCGTCGCGTGAACCCGTGACAATTGAATCTCGTGGATAAACGGCAATGCCAAACTGTATATCTCCGAGCCGCCAATCACAAACGGGGTTTCATCTTCGCCGCAAGCCGCCAAAGCCGTTTCGATTCCGTGGACGACCTTGGCGCCTGGGACATCAAAATCCTGCTGCCGAGTAATAATCACGGTCGTTCGCCCTGGCAACAACCGACCAATCGATTCATAAGTCTTGCGGCCCATGATGATATGGTGGCCCATCGTCAATCGCTTGAATCGTTTTAGGTCCGAAGACAGGCGCCACGGCAAGTCGCCGTCAACTCCGATCACATCGTTCTCCGATGCCGCCACAATCATCGACAAGACTTGCTTGGCCGTTGAATCTGACAAAGTCGGCGCTTCTTTTGACTCTGTAGAAGCTCGATCATTGGATTGGCTCATTGGACTGACCCTATACCGCAACAGCGCCTTTGATATGCGGATGGGGCTCGTATCCAACCAATTCAAAATCTTCGAATTTGAAATCCAGAATCGAATCGACGTTCGGATTGAGCTTAAGCGTCGGCAACGGTTTGGGATCACGCGAAAGCTGAGTTTCGACTTGCGTCAGATGGTTCGAATACAAATGGGCGTCACCAAGTGTATGAACAAACTCGCCTAAGCGAAGCCCGGTAACCTGAGCCATCATCATCGTAAGTGCTGCATACGAAGCGATATTGAACGGCACTCCCAGAAATACATCGGCGCTACGCTGATAGAGCTGGCACGAAAGCTCACCATCGGCGACGTAGAATTGAAAGAACGAATGACAAGGCGGAAGCTTCATCTTTGGAATCTCGGCAACGTTCCATGCGCTTACGATCAGCCGGCGCGAATCGGGAGTGGTTTTGATCTGCTCAACCACATTGGAAATTTGATCGACCGTTTCACCGTCGGCACCAAGCCATGATCGCCACTGAGAGCCGTAAACCGGCCCCAACTCGCCGTTTTCGTCCGCCCACTCATTCCAGATTCGCACTCCGTTTTCCTGGAGGTACCCGATGTTGGTCTCACCGCTGAGAAACCAGATCAACTCATGAATGACGCTTTTGAAATGGATCTTCTTGGTCGTCACCAGCGGAAACGAATCTCTCAAGTCGAATCGCATTTGATAGCCAAACACGCTTCGCGTTCCGGTCCCAGTTCGATCGGTTTTCTCAACTCCGTTGTCGAGGATATGGTGAATTAACTCAAGGTAGGCTTGCATCTTCATTTTGTATGGTTTGTCAGTTAGCTCTTCAAGCCCCAGACGTCGCTGCGCCCAAACACTAAAGGCAATGCCGACTTTTTAACTTGGTTTGCCAGTGGCGAACTTTAACAAACTTTTGCCCGATTTGAATTTTTCGGGGGATGCTATCGTTGGAGCTGACACGCGCAGCAAGTAGCGCTCGATTTGGCGAATCGACTGAACCGAAAATAATTAAGGTTTGTTTCTGCTTTTCAGCTTTAAATCCTTCCGCTTTACTTGCCACCCGCTCCCGAAGAACAACCGGTTTAAAGATTGAGATTTACTGAAGTATTGCTTTGGTTGGACACATGCGAAAAATTTCATTGATTCTGCCGATCCTGGGAGATACCAGGTTATTCGAAGACACGATTGCTTCAGTATTGCGGCATCGACCTGCTGGCACCCAAATCATCGCCGTCCACGATGGCAAGTACAGTGACCCATACGATCTGGCAGGTGACCAGATCGAATTCATATCGATCAACGAGCGGGCCAAATTAATCCGGCTGTTCAACGCTGGTGTCGTGCAAACCACCGGCGACATTGTCGGGCTGCTCAGACCTGGCGCCGAACTGAGCCAAGGCTGGCATGAAGCGATCATCGAATCATTTAAAGACCCGGACGTTGGCAGCGTCGCGCCAGTGATTGTCAAACGAGGGTCAACAAGAAAGGCCGTCGCCACCGGGGTCGGTTGTGGACTGGGGTTTCGTAGAACCCTCGAAGGTCGAGGAACGTCTATCCGTTCTATCAATCCTGATTACATTGATCTCTACGGCCCAACGTCGTGGGCCGGATTCTATCGTCGCGATCTATTGCAGATGCTATACAACGAAACGGGTCCGCTGGACGAGAACCTGGACCAGCACTACCTCGATCTCGAACTGGGCTTGAGTTTTAGAACGCTGGGCTATGACTGTGAGTCCTGCCCTCAATGTCTAGTCTCGGTCTTCTCGCCCGCCAAGGTCAGGCGAGAAGCTCGTACCCCCCACGGCGAATCGGCACACCGGGCGTTCATCCGACACGTCCTGCACATTGGTTCTACATCTCACGCAGTGAAAAGGTATTGGACGATCGCAATGGAAGTTTTGGCTTCCCCGCTTCAGCCCTGGAAGCTCCGACATGCGATGCAGCGAAATTGCGAAGGCCCCAGTCGACTGGCTGATGAAGACTTCTCTGGCGACATATCGGTTGCCGCTCGCAAGCTGGCTCTGGTCAGAGCCGACCAGGAAGACCAGCGCCTAACCGAGGCTCAGGAATTTGAAGCCGCACAACGCAAGGCATCCGCATTTGCGTCCGACAAACGACGTCGTGCCGCGTAAGAAAACCCACGTGCGTTGGAGCCGATGGCTCGGTACAATGAAGGCTGATGAAATTCAACGACTTTGTGGCTAAGTCCACGTCGCTGAGAACACCTTCACCCGGAGTCGAGAATGTACCTGCGATTGGCGAAACGAATGCTGCTGGAAACAGACAAGCGTTTGCTCTGGAAACTCGCTTGGAACATGGGCTTCAAAGGCTTGCGAAGCGTTCAAAAACACAAACGTCGGCTTCGCAAGGGACAGTTTTTCCCGCCTTACCTCTACATCTCGATTATTAACTCATGCAATCTCCGTTGTACCGGTTGCTGGGTTGATGTTGCGGCCAAGCAACACAAGATCGATGTCGATGCGATGAACCGGATGATTACGTCGGCCAAGAAAATGGGCAACTCCTTTTTTGGGTTGCTCGGCGGCGAGCCGTTCATGCACAAAGAGCTGTTCGAAATTCTCGAAGCCCACCCGGATGTCTATTTTCAAGTTTTCACCAACGGTCATTTTATCACCGATGAAGTCGCCAAGCGTCTCCGGAAATGCGGAAACGTGACTCCGCTGATCAGCGTCGAGGGAACTGAAATCATCAGCGACCAGCGACGCGGCAAACCCGGCGTGCTTTCGGCTACGATGACAGGACTTCAAAACTGCCTCGACAATAAAGTCATGACCGGAGTCTGTACAAGTCTTTGCCAAACCAACTTTGAGGACTTGTTGCGCGAAGCGTGGGTCGATCGGCTGATTGAAATGGGAGTCCTCTACACCTGGTTTCATGTCTATCGACCAATGGGGCCCGACCCGGCTCCCGAACTGGCACTCACCCCCGAGCAACAGCGCACCGCTCGGCAGTTTGTGGTCGACATGCGATGCAAAAAACCGATCATCGTAATCGACGCTTATTACGACGCCGACGGCCAAGCGCTTTGTCCAGCGGCAACCGGCTTCACCCACCACATCAACCCGTGGGGCGACATTGAGCCTTGTCCAATTATTCAGTTCGCCAAAGAATCCATTCACGACCAGCGCCCACTGGATCAGGTCTTTAACGAATCAGATTTCCTCAAGGACTTTCGAAAGACAGCCGCCCAGCACACGCGAGGCTGTATCGTGCTTGAACGTCCCGATTTGATTGAGGCGTTGGCAGATCGGCACGGCGCCAAAGACTCCACTGCTCGCAAAACAGCGCTCGCCGAATTACGTGCAACTACACCAAATCCGTCTCAATACTCGCCCGACCTCAAACCGATCCCGGAGAAGAGCTGGGCCTATCGAATCGCCAAGAAGATCGCTTACCATGACTACGGGGTTTACGAAGAACACTTCGAGGACGAAAACTGGATCGATCCACGGGAATCCGAACCGCCTCAGCAAGAGCCAGAGCTCGTGCAGCTCAAGTGAGAGATTTAAGCTTCGACCGATGATTTAGCCTGAATCTATTTTGCGATTGCGTTGCTGATCACCAAATCGGATGTTTAGAAAACAGAATCTGCAAGCCTTGGAAATAACTGATGGATGTAGTTTTGACTTTCGTCGCCATTGCTTTATTCATCGGCGGTGGCATCTGGTATTCGATGTACCAGGCCAAAAAGCGACGTGAAGGATTCATCGAGGCCGCTCAGGAAATGGGGCTTCAAAGCAATCCCGATGGTGACTCGGAGTTGTTCGACCGGTTCGCCGGATTCAAGCTTTTCTCCAAAGGTCGGGCTCGAAAAATGACAAACGTCGTCCTGGGAGACAGCGGCGAAGTCAAAATCGCAATCTTCGACTATCAGTACACCACCGGTAACGGCAAACAAACTCGCACCCACTATCAATCAGTAGTCTCGCTCGAGTCTCAACAGATCCAATGCCCAGAATTTTCGATGCGGCCCGAGAATATGCTCGACAAAATTGGCGGAGCTATTGGCCTTCAGGATATTGACTTTGAAACACACCCAGTCTTTTCAAAAATGTTTGTCCTCAAAAGCAGTAATGAAGCCGGGATTCGAGAGTACTTCAAACCGGCACTATTGGAATTCTTTGAAACCAGAAAAGGCATCTCGGTCGAAGCGGCTCCCGGAGCTCTGTTCTTCTACCGCCCATTGAAAAAAATCAGGCCCGCTGAAATCAAAGATTATCTCGCCCAGGCCTACGAAGTTTATGGCGCGATGGTCGATCCGTAATGTTGGTATTTGGGAGAGCTGCCGCAACGAATCCGGCTTGACATGGCGATTCAAGAACAAACAGATAAAGTCGACGACCCGAAAACTCTTGGGCTGACGATCTACGATTCGCTCGACAACCATCCAGAGCTATACCTTTCGGCTGCCAATCTGGAAGCCCAGCTCCGCTTGAAGCTAAAAGGTTTGAAACTTGATCAGCCGATTCGAACTCGTTCCAAAGTCGTCAAAACCGCGATTTGCCAAGCCCTTGGGTATCCGGTGCCCAAAAGTTTTTTGAAGTCCAAACCACGATTTCCCGGACAGAACTTCGACGTCTACACCCAGAAATCCAACAACCTACAAATTTGGAATGAAGAACTGTCGGCCGATCGTCGGTACGTTCTGGTACGCGTCAATCAAGACGACATTGTAACGACGGTTCGCGTCATCAACGGGGCACAGTTGGCCAAACTGGATACCACTGGAACGCTTACGCAGAAATATCAGGCTTCAGCAATCGAGCCGGTCGATTCCTCGCGTCTGGTTTCTGCGGTGGATACTCCGCAGTTGATGATCCGGATCCTTGAAGCGAAAACGGACTATTACCGAAACCTCCTGCCGGTTGATGCGCTTTACGTTCAGCTCAAGCCGATACTTGGTCAACTGATCGACAACCCAGGTGCGGATCAAGAACGCAATCGAGGGTGGGAATTGCATCGGCTTGTCAGCAAGCAACTTGGCTTGAAAAAAGCCGAGGACGATGGGCAGGTCCCTGATGTCGCTGACCAATTGCTGGAATTAAAATTGCAAACCAGTCCCACGGTCGATCTTGGTTTGATCCCGCCTGGCGATAGCGGCTTGCTTGAAGGCTTTGATGGGCTGAGATTTACCGACATTCGTTACGGCATCTTTTACGGCACCAAAGTCGGCGACAAAATCCGGCTGGACCATCTCGTGGTCACCAGCGGCGCAGATTTTTTCAGCTTCTTCAAGCAGCTCAAAGGTAATGTCGTCAACAAGAAGAACCAAATCCGACTGCCCAAGGGTTTCTTTGATACAGAAAAGCAAACCAAGTGAAACTGTCAAAAACCAAATGCCCTTTGGACAAGGATTTCCAGCTTGGTCTCTTTGGCTGCTGAAGGTTTCTCAACCTGCTTCTTTGCCCAGCGCACAATCTGTTTCCCGAGTTTCGAATTCAAATCCGGCAGCGGAAACTCTTTGACATACTGCGTCATGAACCTGCGTCGATTGGCGTAAAGTTTGTTATGAAAAACGGTATCGTAAAACGTGGTAGCAACACTGGAATTGGCAACCGCCAACATCATCAATAGCCAATCGGGATCGACTTCTTCTTTGAGTTTGATCCAGTAGCAATCACCGTTGACGATCGCACCGCTGGTATCGAGAAAGAACTTTGGCTCTTCGGAAATGTCCGGCCAAACAATTTTTGGCTTGGCCCAGTCAACCGGTTGATGCGGGACCCAGATTTCAAACCATTGCCTTCCTGAGTCGACGACGTACTTGCGCCCCTGGAGCCGCTGGCGATGCGACTGGAAGTATTTTTTGACTCGCGGATATCGCTTCAAGTCCACCACCGACCGCTTGGAGGCTGCGATATCATACGGATAAAGCACTTGCTTACGCGGTCCTCCGACTGCCCATCGTGACGCGCAGTGATGGGTAAGTAAAGGCAGCAATAACTCCGTCTCGGGAGTACCACCTGCCAAAGACTTCCAGTCTTCTCTGATGAAAACAGCATCCGCGGTCGTCTTGATTCCGACTTTAATCATCGCCAGATCGCCAAAGGCATGGACTTGATGCAGGCGGATCTTCTTAAGCCAAGCCCGGTTCGTTGAATTCGATAATGACCATGGCGAGGCGGCTTGAGTAGAAAGCTCCAGAGATCCACGCTCGATTTTGAACTTGGGATGGGTTTTATCAGCAACGGATCTATTCTCACCGATCGTTTCGAGTAGCGTTTTGACTTCATCGCTGGTCGACTTGTTGGTCGTCGAACTCGCATAAACTCTTGTAAATCTGGCGCTGACCGAATTTGATTCTGTTTCTGATTTGCGAGTCGCGATCACGATCGCTGGTAATACCGCGGCGCCAAACAAGCGTGTATCGCCGAGGTCGAAAACCGACTTGATCGAAAACTGCTCCTGCAACAATCGCCGCGTCGAAGCTCCCGATTTGGTGGTCAGGAAACGATTCGAAGTGATCAAGCCCATCGCACCTCCAGGCTTTAACGCTCTGGCGATCTGTACGGCAAAGGCATGGTAAAGATCGACTCGGCCCGAGAGTCCAAATTTCCGCGACAAACTCTGCGCACGCTTCTGACCCAGCACCTGAGTGCGAACAAACGGCGGATTGGCGATCACCACATCAAAGCAGTTTTCGGTTGCATCCTGATCCAAAAAATTAGCTTGTTGAAGGTCCGTTTTGGATTTCGGAAGCCGACTCTGGCAGGCTTGAATCGCCTCGACGCTGGTGTCCAGACCAACCAACTTGGAGATTCTGGAGTCAGGAAGCTCATCCTTGATTGCGCTCAGCAATGAACCATCACCACACGCCGGGTCCAGAATCTTTAATTTTCGCGGAGCAGGGCAGAGGACTTTGATAATCTCGCGAGCAAGAAAATTCGCAAGCAGCGGCGGTGTATAGTGAATTCCGTCTTTCTTGATCGTGAGCGCATTCATTGCAGGCTCCGGAGTTCATTTCTTTCTTGGTGGTAACTTCCTGATGATATCGATCTTCAGGATGGTTGTACATCCGATCTGAAGGTTTCAAAGGGATTCAGAAGGAAGCGGAGAAAGGAAGAGCAATTTCTTGTTAATGGCTGGCCTGGTGGCTGACGGACGAAATCAAATATCCAAATCGTTGAGCTCATCAACCAAATCATCAAGGTCGTCTTTGGGCCCGACATCAGCGTCTTGATGTCGACGCGGCATCCCGACCGACATCCCAACGGCTTCACGGCCCGCGGCAATCAACTGCTCATCTCGCTCCAACGCCGCCATTTCCTCAGCTGATTTGCCCTCAGCAGGCGCGCCAAACAACTGTGACAAATCAATTTTCAATCCGGCAACCGCATCAGCGGATCCAGCGATCGCAGGAGTTTTGTGTTGCGGAAACATGATCGCGTTCTCTGGACAAACTCGACTGCACGCCGGGCATCCCTTGCGACAGTTGTCCGGCTGCTCAACCAGAATCGTCTCGATATTGTCAACGCCGTAGACCCCGAACAAACAAAAATCGATACACTCCATGCAATTGGTGCAACGACTGTAGTCGATGACCGGATACCAGCGTCGACCTGAGGATTCCTCAATACGATTAACTACCGTTGGCTGGTCCAGACCACTACCGTCGGCAGACAGCGCCGTGTCATTGGTCGGCGAAACCATTCGATCTGCAGCAGAAAGCACTGGCAAACCACTTCCGTTTGCCGAGCCATTAGCTGGCTTCATCGGCGCTGCGTTAATGATGTCGCCAAGCCCAACGATTTGAACCGCATTCTCGGAATGAATCCGTTTGATTTCTTCAAGAAAGTCATCGGCTCGATTGGTTGTCTTGAAGTCCAGACAATAAATTTTTCGATTGGGAATCTCCCGAGAATCAATCACGCGCTCTTTATCGTCGATCTCATCCTGCTGATCTTCGGCCTCTTCATCTTCGTCGTCGTTGTCATTTTGTAAAAGAACTTGTCCGACGTGACCGTTGATATCATTGCGATCAAGCACCCAATGGGCCGCGCGTTCAAAGAGCCACGAAACAACGACAACATTGCCATTGATTTGCTTCAAAGCCAACATGCCGGTGCTGTCCGGCTTGATGTCATACAAATTAGGAACGATCGTCACGTCAATGCCATTTTCAAACAACAAACCGGCAACGATGTCCTCCTCAAGTTTCCGCTTGGCCGGATTCTTGCTGGGGCTCTGTGAGACGACGACTGAGAGACGTTTGGCCATGAGTAAGTAGGGGACCTAAAATCGAATTTGTTAGCCAGTGAGTTTTCAACGCACGATGAAGCTTTGGCAATCCACCAGGCTCTGACCTTTTATTATTTTAGTAACCCAAAGCGTCAGCGAGGGATCGCGAAAATTTCCTCGCTGACGCTTCGGGTTTCCTTTTCAGTTTTGATTCAAGGGCAGAGCCTAATCCGATTCTACCAAAAAACATCGGCAAATGTTTGTGAATCCGGCCTCACTCAAGCCCCGATAGTCGCCCCTTCAATAGACTGCCAGACACAGTTTGTTAAATGTGAGCGGCAAGGCGCTTGCCGCCGGTTGATTGCGTGCTGACCGGCGACTAGCGCCTTGCCGCTCAGTCCCATACGAAATTGCCAGAAAGTGCCCAGTGTTTTGTGTAATATTCGTCTGCCCCCAGTCAAGCAGTTCAACTACTATGGTCACACCGATAGTCGGTATTGCCGCAAACTTTTCGCGACTCCCCCAGGCGACTCATGAAACTGATCTTCAATGACAACCTTGTTGCAGAAAACGTCTCACTAAAAGATCTTGACGATTTGGATTTTCGCCAAAACATCGAATTGCTGGAAAACGACGATTCGTTTTTGAAATGGATTGTTGTCGATGATGGTGCCGAAATTCGGTTTTGCTGCGCGACAGACTCAGAAGGCAAGCCCCAATCGACGTCAATCGATGACTTGGAAGGCAACTTCGATTTTCAAACGATCACCAATGCCTTCAAAAGCTTCTTTGTCCAAGACCAACAGTGGCTCAAGCAATTCCAATGGACTGCTCTTGAGCGAACAATCGACGATTCGCCGGACAAGCCTGTTGGTTCAACCGAACGTGGCCCAGCAGGCGCCGATCCGTTGTTAGACGATGAGGAAGAATGGCAATCCTGGGACGTGATGATCGACGACCAAACGCCGGCAGTGATCCTCTGCAACACCAGCATCAGTGATTTGATTGACTCAATCACCAACCAGTTCGTCAAGTTTGAGCTAAAGCTCCAATCGCCAGATGACAACGGATTAGCGACCGATCAGGAACAGAAATTTTGTGAAGCGATCGAGGCTGAGATTACTACCTTTGTTGGCGAGTACCAGGGCGCTGCCGTAGGCGAAATCACCTCGGCTGGAGTCCGCCACTTCTACACTTACACTGAAGCACCTGAGTCAGAGCTGGGAAAGTTTCTGATTCGAGTTGAGAACAAATTCTCTTGCAGCTTGAATTGCGAAATCGAACAAGACCCGGACAAGTTTCGCTATTGGAACGACCTTCATCCAGAAGAGCATCTCGAAGAAGACGATTTCGCCGACGAGGTTGATGAGTAGCCAAGCCAGCAGATTTTTGCACCTGAGGTTTTTTCGACTAATTTTTCGCGAACGCTTACGTTTTCTCTGTCAGAAGATCTACTGGAACGACATTTCCAGTAGATCCAATCCATTTTGACTTAATTGGGAAACCGAGATGAACTGTAGCCGACTACTTCTACATTTGCTGATCATTATTCTTGTGTCGTCAGCTCAACCCCACTGCAATGCTGCGATGAGTTTGACCAACAGCACCGTCACCGGAAACACCGCTGGTGACGACGGCGGCGTGGGGGAGGAAACGATCGGCAACAAACCGTTTGACGGAGCCAACTTCACAGACTGGCCAGGAATCATGCCAGTCATCAACAACAAGTCCCGAGTTTATCACTCATGGGTTAATGGTGACGAGCGGTTTTACTTTTCTCCCACCACCGAACAGCTCAACCAACTACTGGCTGACTTTGGCAAGCTCAAGGGAAAGCGGGAAGTTTTGATCGTTCCGCAAACCGAAAACGTATCCACGTTTGATAAGAGCCAAAGCTTCCAATTCAATTGTCAACTTCATCTTGTTGGCGGGGTCGCAAAACACATCGCAGGCAAGGACAAAGGGGAGATTTTCTGGCCCCTGAAACCTCAACTGACGATCCACGTGACGCCCAATACTGAGTTGGCGAAACTAACAATTCCAAAGAACGTCAACCTCGTAAGCTTGGCTGAGATCAAAGCACGTTACAAAAACGGTCTTGAAAGTGACGCTCAGGAAGTCCGTGGCTGGGGCATTGGCTTCCTGGCCAAAGCTGATCCCTATGACGGAGAGTCGTTGAAGACCATTGCCGATCTGATCGTCGATACTGACCAATGGGTCGCTTCAAATGCACTTGGCAGTATCGAAAGCTTTGGGCCCAAAGTCAAAGATTATCTCGACACACTGAAGAAGATCGCGGATTCCGAATTCAAGAATGCGGCAAAGGCCAAGAAGCTGTTGCCCAAAATCGAAGCCGCCATGGAAAAAGAAGCCACCAAAGAATTTGAAAAAGCTGAACGAATTTTTCGCCAACAAGAAAACCAAGCCAACTCATTTATCAACCGAATTCGTGGTGTGTAAACCAGTCGCGTCACACTGAAACTCAACTTGTCCAAAAGGCCAGTTCTTTCCGGAGAGGTTGTGATTTTATTGGCAACCCGACGCGTGAGCGTGGAAGAAGCGGCAACTCACTTCGCCTCGCTGACGCGTCGGGTTACCATTTGCGCT